>JBFGZM010000297.1:0-4890 GCA_041586815.1 Marinobacterium sp.
CCTGGTGCGCCAGGCGATGCTGGCGCTGGACGGCGTTATCCCCCAGACGCCGCTGAGCCAGGCTCTGCTGGGGCAATTCGACCACAGCCACAGCCGGGTGCTGGACTGGTCCGAGCAGGCCAGGCCGCGGGACTATGGCGCCTTTGCGCCGCTGGTGCTTGAGTTTGCCGCCCGGCAGGATCCGCTGGCGATCCGTTTGCTGCAACAGTGCGGCCAGGACGCCGGTGACCTGCTGGCCAGGCTGCAGCAGCTTGGCGCCACGCGAGTGTGCCTGATGGGAGGCTTGAGCGAGCCGCTGCGACCCTGGTTGCCCGAATCGCTGTCGGGGCTGCTCTGTGCGCCGGTCGGGGATGCCATGGATGGCGCCCTGCTGCTGGCGCGCACGTTGCTCAATGACGCCTGTGAATAAAGTGAATGCCTGAGGAAACCTGATGCAATTTGCGTTGATCAACGGCCGTATCTTTGACGGCGAACAGATACATCAAGACCGGGCTCTGTGGGTGCGTGAAGGCCGCATCGAGGCGCTGACAACAGCTGCGAAGCTGCCCGTCGGTATACCGACCCTGGATCTTGCCGGGCAGCTGCTGGCGCCGGGCTTTATCGATACCCAGGTCAACGGCGGCGGTGGCGTGCTGTTTAACGACAGTCCCGATGTCGCGGGCATTCGTGCCATTGGCCGTGCCCATCGTCGGTTTGGTACCACCGGTTTCCTGCCGACCCTGATCAGTGACCGGCGCGAGGTGATGACAGCGGCGCTGAGTGCAACCCGGGAGGCGCTTGCCAGCGTACCGGGCGTGCTGGGTATCCACCTGGAAGGGCCTTTTCTCAACCTGCAGCGCAAGGGCATCCATCCCGCCGGCATGATCCGCACGCCCGAAGCGGATGCGCTGGCGCTGCTGCGCACCCTGGAATCCGAGGCCGTCACCCTGGTGACCCTGGCGCCGGAGCAGGTAAGCGAGGGGTTTATCCGTCAGTTGGCCACGGCCGGTATTATCGTGGCCGCCGGGCATACCCAGGCCACTTACGAACAGATGACGCAGGCGCTGGGGCAGGGGGTGAGCGGCTTTACTCACCTGTTCAATGCGATGTCGCCGCTGACCAGCCGCGAGCCCGGGGTTGTAGGGGCGGCGCTGGAGGATGAGCATAGCTGGTGTGGCCTGATCGTTGATAACCACCACGTGCACGCGGCAACACTGCGGATCGCGCTGCGGGCAAAGGCGCCCGGCAAGATGATGCTGGTCACCGATGCGGTTCAGACTGTGGGGGTTGCAGGGCGTGAATTTGAATTGCTCGGGCAGAGCATCCTGCGAGTGGATGGCCGGGTCTCTTCGCCCGAGGGCACTCTGGCGGGGTCCGATCTGGACATGGCGTCGGCGGTACGCAACTGCGTCACCTTGCTTGGCCTGTCGCTGGAGGAAAGCCTGCGCATGGCATCGCTGTATCCCGCCGAATTCTTGCGACTGGGGCACCGCTTCGGCCGTATTCGTGAAGGGTTTCAGGCAAGCCTGGTGTTGCTCGATGAGCAGCTGCAGGTACAGCAGACATGGATTGATGGTGTACCGTGGGGCGGGGTGTGAGTGGGGAACCTCTAACCATTCACAATGGGAACTGCATTAGGAAATAAAAACAAGTATCTGATATTACGTATTTATTTTAATTAATTCTGGCTAGTTGCATGCCGGGCGTCATCTTGAGTTTGCGGTAATAGCCACTAATTTATACCGTTATCTACATTGGAAGGCATCTTGCCATGAGCCCTTTGTTAACCAGTCCCTAGTGCCGCATCTTGAGCTGGTGGAAGTAATCCCGCATTTCCCGGTCTGTGGGCGGATGCCTGAACGCCAGCTCGCCGTCAATCAGGATTGCGGGGGAGTGGCGAATGTTGTATTTGGCAATCAGGTCGGGATGATCTTCCAGGTACTCCACCTGGTAGCCCAGCCCGAGGCCGCGGAATTCACGCTCGATATTGACGGCTGAAAAATCTTCGCGGGTCACCAGCAATTGAATTCTCATGGTCATGGCTCCTGGGGTGGCTGTTTGCGGCATTGGTCTGATCGCTTGGGGTGATCTGGTCGCTTGCCTGTACGGTAGATCACTTAAAGTTCAGTCGGTTCGACAGCATCTGCTCGCCGTGCAGAGCCATTGGGTCGCACCCGCGATATGCCGATGGGCGCTGGTTGTGCGCACTGGGGAGGGCAGGTAAGCTTTTCAGTCACTTGCAGTGTTTTGGTAATCCAGAATATGCCGAGATCCGATACCGTTTCTATCGATTATGTCGAAAGCCTTTTGGTGCATGCCGAGCAAAAAGGCTATGACGTCAATTCGTTGTTAAGATCCATTGGTCTGTCCCGGGCAGACATAGAAGGGCGGAAAGCGTTTCCGGCCGAACAGTTCGGCCAGCTCTATCAGCGCATGATGTGGCTGGAGCAGGATGAGTCCTTTGGCATGCTCAGTGGCGGCCGCATGCCCAATGGTACCTTTCGCATGATGTGTTTCAGCGTCATTACCTGTGCAACACTTGGGGATGCGATACGTCGCTGCAGCCAGTTCTACGAGATCTGCAAGGGGCCAACAGTAAAGCCTCACATCGACATTGAGGGCAGTAGCGCGGTATTCCGTTACGTGGCGCTGAGCTCACAGCCGGCGGATACGGTAAAGCGCCTGGTGTCCAACGAAACACCAGCCCTGATTCGGTCTTCCCTGTCGATCTGGCATCACTTCATGAGCTGGATGGTGGGCTATCGTTTGCCGCTTGAAAAAGCAGGTTTTACTTTCGCTTCACAGCCTAACCTCCGTGATTATCAAAACCTTTTTCAGTGCTCCCTGGAATTTAATGGGCCCGAAAACTGCCTGGTTTTCCCGGCGGCACAGCTTGAAATGCCGATGATGCAGAATGCAGAAAGTCTGCGCAGCTTCCTGCGTACGGCGCCATACCAGTTGATGGTCATGGTGAATGGTGACCGCTCCGTCGGTGCCCAGGTGCGAGGGCTTATTGGTCAGGACTTCAGCCGGCCGCCACCCACCATCATTGAAGCTGCAGGGGCGCTTAACATGTCTTCTCGCACGCTGCGGCGCCATCTCGAGCGTGAGGGCACGACCTACCAGGCTCTCAAGGATCAAAGCCGCTTTGCCGCAGCGCAGGAATACCTGAATTACCCGGATATCAGTGTGCAGGAGGTGGCTGCGATGCTGGGTTTTACCGAGCCCAGCGCCTTTGTGCGTGCGTTCCGCAAGTGGAGTGGCATGACGCCGGCGTCCTATCGTCAGAGTCACCGGGGCGAAGTCGCCGGCTGATATACAGTATTTGATACATACCGTGTATTTTAAATACTTTTCTCGTTCCTCTGTTCCGGCCTGTCGGGTCCGTGCCGGCTATACTCTGAGTCCGGTTGACTGTTTGGGTCGGGCTGTCCTGCGTGATGGCCAGGCCTGATCTGTGGGAGAGGCTCGTCATGCCGTGCAGGGGAGCGCTGTGCCTGTTGTTACTGTTGCCATTTGTCATCCCGCGCGGCGCGGAGGCTGGCCAGCGGGTGGCGATCGTGGATCGCTTCTTTCCGGCCCTGAGCGCTTCCGTCCAGGAGCAGGAGCTGCAGCGCTGGATGTACGGCATGCTGGATCTGGATGGCGACCAGATAAAGGAGCCCTATTACCACGGCGACCTGGTGCGCCTGATCGCCGCCCACCCCGAACTGTCCTTTTTCCTCTATCCCATCAGCAGTGACCGGCCACCGCTGGACTCCATTGCGCTTAACCTGCGCGAAATCAGGGCCCGGCTGGGCCGTCAGCCGGTGGATGCGGTGCTGTTGTCCTGGGAGTCATCCACCCTGATCAGTGCTTTCGAGGTACCGCTGCACCGGTCCCGGGCCGGGCACTACCTGGCGCAGCTGGAGAAATGGAGTGAAACCGACGGCAGCTGGGGGCCAACGCTGGCGATTATCCGGGAACTGGAAGCCCTGGCCGATGCCGGTGTTACCGTCGTGACCATCGCGGGTAATGGCGGCCGGGGCATGGTGAATACCTTTTCCTTTGCCCGCGGTGTCATTACCGTGGGCGCCATTGAGCCTGAGCTTGCGAACTTTGTCAGTGACAATGCGCTGGTGGACCGGCGTGAACCCGCCGCTTACTTCGCCAGGCTGTTGCACGCGCCCGCTGGAGGGGCGCTGGGCTATGACCTCGATGGGGATCAGTGCCCGGATATTCCGCTGCAAGCCCTCAGCAGTTATGCCAACGCCCGGGACGTTTTTCCTGCCAATCCCTGGCCACCCCTCAAGGGCTCTTCCTTTGCAGCGCCCGCCGCCCTGAAAAAAATCCTGCTTGCTGCAAACGCAGCGCCAGCCTGTCCGCCCGGCACCCGGTATTGATGGAGTGTGCCTTGAAGCACTTCAGCCGACGCGTTTCAGCTTTTCGTACAGGCTGGCCCTGGATATGCCCAGAATCTTTGCCGCAGCAGTCTTGCTGCCACGGCAGTGCGCCAGAGCATCATTGATGGCCGCACGCTCCGCGGCCTGTGTGGCCTCGGCCAGGGTGACGGGCAACCGTGGTATCTCGGCGGACTGGGTAGGCGAGGAACTTGTGGTGGCGACAGCGGCAATGGGGTCGGCTGTCGTGAGCCGTGGCAGGAAAGGCCGCAGGTCGGCGGCGTCTATTTCACTGCTATCACTGAGCACGCAGGCACGCTCAATCACGTTGTGCAGCTCGCGAATATTCCCCGGCCAGGGCTGGCGGCTCAGCAGTTGCAGTGCGTCGGCTGTCAGTGCCTTGGCCGGAATGCCAAGTTTGAGGGCGATCTGGTCTAGAAAGGTTTCACATAGCGCCTCAATGTCGGTCAGACGGGCGCGCAGCGGCGGCAGGTGAATGGGAAAGGTGCTGAGTCGATAGTAAAGATCCGCC
>JBFGZM010000298.1:0-4865 GCA_041586815.1 Marinobacterium sp.
CAAGCAGTGGAACGCCGCCTTCGATGCCGGCTACCTGGCCGCTCTGGGTACGCCGTACATTACATTGCACGATGCCGATATCATCCACCCGCTGAAGGAAGTCGACGCCGCCGCCATGGTCTGGGCGCAACAGCCGGAACAGGTGGTCGAGATTCTGCGTTACGTGACCCAGGGCAAGTAACTACACAGCCCCTGGGATAGCGCCGCCGAGGTTTCCCCGTCGGCGCTCCTCCCTTGCCCCCTTTCAACTGTCTCCTTGCCCTCTTTCTCCTTTACCCTGGCCCTGTTTCTGCAAAAATCCCCGCAAACCCCGCCCGCGCGCTACAGACGTGTCTCGGTGTGACGCTATACTCTGGCCCATCACTGACAGGGAGTACGTTGCCCCATGCTGGCCGCATATCAGCTTGAACATAACCATCTGCGCAAAACCCCACTGAGCATCGAAGACAGTATCCCCGCGGGTACGATCTGGATCGATGCGCTGGAGCCGGACGAGGATGAGCGCGACTGGCTGTCGGGGCACTTTGTCGGCGGTCTGCCGGGTCAGGAGAAGGTCGATGAGATCGAAGCATCCTCGCGTTTTTTTACCGACCAGGATGGCCTGCATATCAATTCGCTGTTTCCCCACAAGGTGGGCCAGGAACTGCGCAGCATTAACGTCTCCCTCAACCTGCGCCTGGACCGGCTGATCAGCGTGCGCGGCGAAGACCTCAGCCTGTTCCGGCTGCTGCGTCAGTACCTGCGTCAGGACCGGATTCACGCCACGGGACCGATGGAACTGCTGCTGCACCTGTTTGCCCTCAAGGTGGATTACCTGTCGGACTCCATAGAGGACGTGTACAAAATTCTGGAGCCCGCGTCGGAGCAGGTGTTCGAGACCGAAAACCTCGATGAGCTGCTGCGCATGATCACCCGCCAGGAAGACAGCAACGGCAAGATCCGTCTCAGCCTGCTGGATACCCAGCGCACCCTGCGCTTTCTTCAGCGTTACCAGATCAACCAGCTCAGCAAGGACAACAAGCGCCAGATCAGGGAAATGCTGTCGGACATCGAATCCCTGCTGCCCCATACCCAGTTCCTGTTCGACAAGATCAACTTCATGCTCGATGCCACCATGAGCTTCACCAACCTGCAGCAGAGCAAGATAATCAAGATTTTCTCGGTCGCCGCCGTGGTCTTCCTGCCCCCCACCCTGATCGCCAGCATCTACGGCATGAACTTCAATATCATGCCCGAACTGCAGCAAAGCTGGGGCTATCCCATGGCACTCGGCATGATGGTCGCCAGTGCCTTTGGCACCTATTACTTCTTCAAGCGCAAGGACTGGCTGTAGGAGCTGGAACGAGGGGCAAGGGGCAAGGGGCAAGATATGATGTGCCCCCAGAAACCGGCCGAACACGCCAATCAATCCGCTGCGCGGCAACCGCCACCAGACGCAAAAATAGCAGGGCTTCAGGTTGGGCAGCGCTGCGAGGTCAAAGTATCTGTGGGTTCAGCTGCCACAGTGAGTAATTCAAAACCCATGCGAAACTGACCCACAGCAGATAGGGAACAAGCAGCACACCGGCAAGGGGGCGCACGCGCCAGAAGTACAGTAGCGTGACCAGAATCAGCCCCCAGAGCACAGACACATCAACGAGTGCCCACAGGCCACTGTGCCAGGCGAAGAAAAGCCAGCTCCAGAGCGCGTTGACACCCAATTGCAGCAGGAAGGCCCCCAACGCTTGCCGGTTGGCGTGATATCCGCCGCGCCGCCACACCAGCCAGGCGGCGATGCCCATCAGGGCATAGAGTGTCGCCCACACCGGACCAAACACGGCCCCGGGCGGCGCCCACTCAGGCTGAACCAGTTGACTGTAAAACGCCCGGGCCTGCACTGATGCCACGGCGCCAATGGCAGATGCCACGAAGCTCACACCCAGCCAGACAAGCAATCCCAGAACCTGAATTCGCCGTGACAGTGATGACATAAAACCCCCGGCAGATGCCCCTGAGTCTGTTAATTAAAGACCATAGAGCATGCCCCTGCCGGTACTTGCAGGGGCGGCACTACTACTCCTGACTCCGCCCACTCATTTCCACCCCGCAAGCGGCGGTGTTGCGAGGATGGCGGTCTTGTTTAGCGAAAAAATAATCACGACAGGAGGTATCCGCATGCCTCGACTGGGCCTAAAGTAGTGCGCATTAAACAGCTGCAAACTGCACACCTGACATCGCAGGCCGGAGGTCTGGAACATGCAACAAAGGGTTGTCGCGCTACTCGCACTCGGTGCTCTGTGCTGGGTGGCACCCGTGCAGCTGTTCGCCAGCACACTGGAGGTACCCATCACCCTGGATTACCGTATCCTGGACCAGGCACTTGATGAGCAGTTGCTGTCGGGGCCGGGAAACACCGCGGAATTTTTCGCCGATGGCAGCCGCTGCAACAGCCTGCGTCTGTCCAATCCTCGCATCGAGGGCACGGACAGCGGCCATGTACGCATTCTTACCGACATCAGTACCCGCACCGGTATTCCCACGGGGAATCACTGCATGCTGCCGCTGGACTGGAGCGGCGTCATCGAAACCCGGCATCAGGCCTACATCGATCGCAACAGACAGGCGATCGACTTTCGCATCCTGGACTCCGGCATCCTCAGAACCGACGAGCAGACCCAGGCGGTACCCGGCGTGATCTGGGGCTGGATCAAGGAGTTCATTCAGCCGCGGTTCGATGCGGTCAGCGTGGATCTCACCCCCGCCGTTCGCGGTCTGCAGGATGTACTGCAGCAGATACTGCACACCCCGGAAGCTGCGGGCGCAAAGGCCAGTGTTGCCGCCCGCCTGACCCTGCAGTCTGTTACGGCGACCCCCGACGGGCTGAGTGTCGCACTGAGTGCTCAGGTCCCTGATCCGCCACCGAACTGGACGCCGGCCAGCGACAGGGTGCTGACCGACGCCGAGCTGGCCCATTGGGACGCCAGCTGGCAGGCCTGGGATGGCTTTGCCACCTGGCTGATAAAAACCCTCGCCGCCGCGGCCGAGCCCGAACTTGCCCGAGCCCTGGCGGATCTGCTGATGCAGGCCCGTTATGACCTGCGCGATGCGCTGGCTGATGAAGACCGCGCCCGCGACCCGGTGCGGGATCTCTTTCTCAATACCTGGGAACGGCTGGCACCGTTGCTGCATGAAACCCGCCCGAACCTGCCCGGCGTGCCGGCACTGCAGTACGCCACCTTTGTGAGCGCCGCCGATGCCCTGAGCGCCCTGGACCAGGTTGCACCGCACCTTGGCCTGCAACTGAACCGCCACAGCCTGCGCAGCTTTGCCCGCCTGCTGATGCCCGCGGCAAGCGACGATAGCCTGGAGTACGGTACTCAGGTGGACCCGGCCCTGCGCACTCTGCTCGGGCTGGATCCGGAACTGACCGCAGATGAGGAGGCATCGACTGTCCCTTTTGCCTGGCTGATCCCCGCTGCCCATGCCGAGCAGATAACCCCTGCGCTGGTAGCACGCCTGACGGACTGGGTGCCGGCGACAGCGGAGATTGACGAGTACCTGGGCACCATGGCGCAGCTGCTCGACCAGGTGGTGCTGGCCGAGCGAAAAAAAGGCAAGGTTCCCGACCACGCATTCGATATTTATGCCACCCTGCTGCGCACGACCGCCTGGCAGGAGAGCTGCTGGCGCCAGTACGTGCGCAAAAACGGCCAGGTACACACCATCCAGTCTCCGGGCGGTGCCATCGGCCTGATGCAGATCAACCGCCACGTCTGGCGCGGCGTGTACAACCTGGACTCTCTGGGCCGTGATATCGGCTACAACGCCCGGGCCGGCAATGAAATCCTGGTGCACTACCTGGTTGATTTCGCCATCAAGCGCAGGGAAGACCAGGTCTTTGGTGATCCCCGTGCCCTCGCCCGCGCCGCCTATGGTGTGTACAACGGCGGCCCCGGACACCTGGGTCGCTACCGCAAGGCAGCTACCTCGAAACACTTAAAGGCAGTTGACGAGGAGTTCTGGAAGAAATACCAGGACATGGACCTGCGCGGCACAGACGCGCTCAAAGCCTGTTACGGAGGCTAAAGGGCCAGCGCATAACAACGTTAACGACCTGGCATAATACCGGCGCAGCTTGTGATTGCCCGTGCCCTATTTGCCCGGCACGGTCCATGAATAGGTGAAGGTATCCCGCAGCGCGTGTGCCAGATTGTAGGTTGCACGCTGGGCGTCATTCATTTTCAAAAGCCCAGGATCAATCTCTCTTGCCAGCGCCACCATCTGCGATTCCACCTCTTTTGCTTCTACCATGCTGAGCTCACCGATATACAGCTCACGGAATCGCTGGCGAGACTGCGCCAGTTCATCCTGCGTATGAACATCGGGACTCGCCAGCACCTGCGCCGCCTGTATGGCTTCTGTGTATAACTGCTGTCGCAAAAGATAAAACGGTCTGGCCGCTTCCATCTCCCTGGCTATCGCCTCCTCCAGCCGCGCCTGATTAAAACTCAAAGCGCTGATAACAACCCCGGCAACAACACTCACCACCTGGACCGTGGTGGCAAGCAGTTCAAGTTTCGACTTGGACTCTGGCATTGTCGGCACCTTCTTATCAGGAGGCAGAACGCCGGGAAACCTGGCGGCGCGCGACCAGCGAGTGGAGCCGCCTGACGGACAAAACAAGGTTCCTGTGGAGTTGCTCCCCGCGGCCACCTGCATTTCAAACTAGGCGCAAAGCCACAGAGCGTCAAATACACGACAGGTTGCAGGGCCTAAGGAGAGTCCGGCGGGTAACTGGTAGCGCATGATTCGGCATTGGTTATTCATTTTGGGTCGATCGGTCGCCGAGCGCTTCGATGTACGAGTACCCAATTACCAATTACCAA
>JBFGZM010000299.1:0-4832 GCA_041586815.1 Marinobacterium sp.
ACGCCCATCAAGCTGTGCCAAGCGATGCCGGTTCAGATGCAGCGCCCGGGCTTGAAGGCGATTCGCCAGCGCCAGGTCACAATTGACAGCCAGGGTAGTACCCGCCGCCTCACACAAAGGCAGCAGTTGCCGGTACAGTTCGCAAAAGTCCGCTTCCGGCAGTTCTGGCGCGCGCAGCATCACCCAGCGCAGCCCCGATGCCAGCGCAGCTTCGGTGCGGGCCCGGTAGTCCGCCGCATCCCTCGCCGGGCCGGTAATCAGTAGCCGCGCGGGCAGGCGCGCCGCCGCGAGAATGGGACGGTTAGCTGCGGGAAAGCTGTAGTCAGAGAGCCGATCCGCACTGACCCAGCGCACCGGCTGCCCCTCCCGCCCATGGGCCTCGCCGTCAAACCGATCCACCACAAACACATCCAGCAGCACCGATTTGTCGGCATAGTGATGCGGAATCTGAATCAGCGGACGCGCCCGGCGCACCCGAATCCCCAGCTCTTCGTGCAGCTCACGATCTAACGCCCGGACTGCAGACTCCCCGGTTTCCACCTTGCCTCCGGGAAACTCCCAGAGACCGCCCTGGTGCTTGTCATCAGGCCGGCGGGCCAGCAGAATGTGCTGGTTTTCATCCAGAATCACGGCTGCCGCAACGTGAATCAGACGTCGTGTTGTAGTCATGGGGGAAGCGCCTTGCGATAGAGACCACCGTGCTACCCAGAACGGGTCGCACGGCGTTTGCCTGTCAGTTAGCTGCGGTAGTCCGCATTGATGCGCACATACTCTTCGGAGAAGTCTGTGGTCCAGACAGTTTCGCTCGCATCGCCACGGGCCAGCTCCACGCGAATCAGAATCTCTTCCTGCTGCATGACACGCTGGCCGGCAGCCTCGGTATAGCCTGGTGAGCGACCACCGTTTTCGACGATGCAGACATCACCCAGGTAGAGTTTCAGCGCTTCCAGGTCAAGATTTTCAATACCGGCACGGCCAACCGCGGCCAGAATACGGCCCCAGTTCGGATCGCTGGCAAAGAGCGCTGTTTTCACCAGCGGCGAATGGGCGATGGTGTAGGCGGTTTGCAATGCTTCAGCCGAAGTACGTGCCGCCTCCACCTGTACGGTGACAAACTTGGTCGCGCCTTCACCATCACGCACGATGGCATGGGACAGTTCCAGCAGTACCGATTCCACTGCCGCCGTGAACTGGGCCAGCAGGTCCGCATCCGCTTCATCAACAACCAGGCCGCTTTGGCCGGTTGCAATCAGCATGCAGCTGTCGTTGGTCGAGGTATCGCCATCGATTGTTATGCGGTTGAAGGACTTGTCTGCGGCAGCGCCGAGTATGCTCTGCAGCAGTGGCGCCGCTACCGCAGCATCGGTACCGATATAGGCCAGCATGGTGGCCATGTTCGGCATGATCATGCCGGCACCCTTGGATATTCCCGTCAGGGTCACTGTCTTGCCGCCGTACTCGAACTGACTGGAGGCCGCCTTGGGACGCGTATCGGTTGTCATGATGCCGCTGGCGGCCTCTTCCCAGGTATTTTCGTCCAGCGCAGCCAGCGCCGCCGGCAAAGCCTGGACGATCTTCTCAACCGGCAGTTTCTCACCGATAACACCGGTGGAGAACGGCAGCACGCGCTCGATAGGCTGGTCTACCAGTTTTGCCAGCGCCTCGCAGCAACGGGTTGCGTCCTGCATGCCCTCGGCACCGGTACCGGCATTGGCATTGCCGGTATTGGTCAGCAGGTAACGCGGCGCAGATGTCAGGTGGCGCTTGGCAATCTGCACCGGGGCGGCGCAAAACGCATTGAGGGTAAAGACGCCCGCAACGGTGGCGCCCTCGCACAGCTCCATCACGACCAGGTCCCTGCGGCCTGGTTTCTTGATGCCCGCCGAAGCGATGCCAATACGCATGCCCTTGATGGGGTGCAGCGTGGGTAAAGTTCCGGGACCTACAGCCATAACCATCTCATCCTCAGTAGACACCAGACAGGCAGTACCGGACACCTTGTTTTCACCGGCTCCGCCTGCGGGGGTTTAGCTCAATTGACCGTGACACTGCTTGAATTTTTTGCCCGAACCGCAGGGACAGGGATCGTTGCGTCCGACCTTGGGCGCTTCGCGCACGAAGGTTTCGACCTGAGCCTCGTCCTCCACCTGGGCGGCAGCGTCAGCGCCCTGCTGCTGTGGCTCTTCCTGCATGGCGCTGCTGGCGTCATGCTGGTAGTTCATCTGCTGGCGCTGCGCCTGTTCACGGCGCTGCTGCTCAACGACATCCAGCTCTTCAGGCTGGCGTACCTGTACGTGGCTCAATACCTTGATCAGGTCACGCTTGATATGATCCAGTAATTCCTGGAACAGCTGAAAGGCTTCGCGCTTGTATTCCTGCTTCGGGTTTTTCTGCGCATAGCCGCGCAGGTGAATGCCCTGGCGCAGCTGGTCCATGGTCTGCAGGTGTTCCTTCCAGAGGGTATCCAGTACCTGCAGCATGACCTGCTTCTCGAAGGTGCGCATGCCCTCGGCACCCACCAGCGCTTCCTTCTGTGCGTAGCTTTCGCTGATGGCCGCCATGATTTTCTCGCGCAGAGCCTCTTCGTGCAGGCCGTCGTCTTCGTCCAGCCACTGCTGCAGTGGCAGCGCGATGGCGAACTCAGCCTGCAGCGATTTTTCCAGTCCTTCCACATCCCACTGCTCGGCCAGACTCTGAGGAGCGATGTATTCACTGATGGCATTCTCGACCACCTCGGCCCGCACTTCCGCCACGATGTCGGAGATGTCTTCGCTGGCCATCAGCTCGTTGCGCTGGCGGTAAATCACGCTGCGCTGGTCGTTGGCAACATCGTCATACTCCAGCAGCGACTTGCGGATATCGAAGTTGCGGCCTTCCACCTTGCGCTGGGCCTTTTCGATGGCATTGCTGACCATCTTGTGCTCGATGGCCTCGCCCCGCTCCATGCCCAGCGCCTGCATGAACTGGCGCACCCGCTCGGAGGCGAAGATGCGCATCAGGTCATCTTCCAGCGACAGGAAGAAGCGCGAAGAGCCCGGGTCACCCTGACGACCGGCACGGCCGCGCAGCTGGTTGTCAATACGACGGGATTCGTGGCGTTCGGTACCCAGAATGTGCAAGCCACCGGCTTCCACTACCTGATCGTGACGCGCCTGCCAGGCTGCTTTCACCTCTGTCAGCTGTGCGTCCGTCGGGCTCTCCAGCGCGGCAATCTCCACATCCAGTTTGCCGCCCAGCATGATGTCGGTACCACGACCGGCCATGTTGGTGGCAATGGTCACCGCACCCGGGCGCCCGGCATCGGCAATGATACCGGCTTCCATCGCGTGGTTCTTGGCGTTCAGAACGCTGTGCTTGAGGTTCTGCTTGTTGAGCAGGGTTGAAATCAGCTCGGATGATTCGATCGATGCCGTGCCCACCAGCACAGGCTGGCCCTTTTCCTGGCACGACTTGATTTCGTCGATGATGGCTTCGTATTTCTCTTCCATGGTCAGGAAGACAATATCGTTCTGATCCAGCCGGGACACGGCGCGGTTGGTCGGGATCACCACCACATCCAGACCGTAGATCTGGTTCAGCTCGAAGGCTTCGGTATCGGCGGTGCCCGTCATGCCGGACAACTTTTCGTACAGGCGGAAGTAGTTCTGGAAGGTGGTGGAGGCCAGGGTCTGGCTCTCGAGCTGGACCTGAACCCCTTCCTTGGCTTCAACGGCCTGGTGCAGACCTTCGGACCAGCGCCGCCCGGGCATGATGCGGCCAGTATGTTCGTCAACGATCACCACCTGGTTGTCCTGCACGATGTAATCGATATCACGCTGGAACAGGTTGTGCGCACGCAGCGCCGCCAGCACATGGTGCAGCAGGCTCAGGTTGCCAGGCGCATACAGGCTTTCACCTTCGCCCAGCAAATCGTTGCGCACCAGAATGTCCTCAACCAGCTGATGACCGGCTTCGGTCAGCTCAACGGTGCGGTTTTTCTCGTCAACCACAAAATGCTCGCTGATAACCTGGGTGTCGTCCTTGGGATCGATTTCGCCCTCGAAACGCTTGAGTTCGGGAATCAGGGTGTTGATCTTGCGGTACATCGCCGAGCTGTCTTCGGCGGGGCCGGAGATGATCAGCGGTGTACGGGCCTCATCGATCAGGATGGAGTCGACCTCATCGACCACGGCGAAGTTGAAGTCACGCTGCACCTTGTCGGCCAGGCTGAACGCCATGTTGTCGCGCAGGTAGTCGAAACCGAATTCGTTGTTGGTGCCGTAGGTAATGTCGCTGGCGTAGGCATCGCGCTTGATCTGCTGATCCTGCCCCGACAGCACGACACCGACACTGAGCCCCAGGCCTTCATAGAGCGGGCGCATCCAGTCCGCATCGCGGCGTGCCAGGTAGTCGTTGACCGTCACCACGTGTACGCCATTACCGCTGAGTGCATTGAGGTACACCGCCAGGGTTGCCACCAGCGTCTTGCCTTCACCGGTGCGCATTTCGGCAACCTTGCCTTCATGCAGTGCGATACCGCCGACCATCTGAACATCGAAGTGACGCAGGCCCAGTGTGCGCCTGGAAACTTCCCGCACCACGGCAAAGGCTTCCGGCAGCAGCTGCTCCAGGGTTTCGCCCTGCTCAAGTCGCTGGCGGAAAGTCACGGTCAGTTCCCGCAGTGCCTCGTCACTGAGCGTTTCCATTTCGGGCTCAAACGCGTTGACCTGTTCGACGATCTTGCCCATGCGCTTGAGTTCCCGGTCGTTCTTGCTCCCGAAAACCTTCTTCAATAGTGATGTCAGCATAATCCGAATTTCAACCAGTTGAATACAAAGACTTTTACGCGCGTG
>JBFGZM010000300.1:0-4757 GCA_041586815.1 Marinobacterium sp.
CCGCGCAGTATCACACAAGCTCAGAATCCGGTAGCGCCGCGTCTCAATCCCGCGGCCTCCGGTTTCGCCCGATCACACGCACCCAGACGAGAACCTGCGCATGAATGCCATCGTCCAGTCACCCAACCCTCTCACCCAGCTTGAGCTGCACTGCGAACCCGATGCCAGCAACCTGTCGCTGACACCGGCGCAGCCTGCGCTGATTGATGAACTGGCACTGGAGTGTGATGCAAACGGCGCCCTGGTTCTTGCACTGGGCAATCTGCTGGGGCTCGCCCGCCCCCTCGCCGTTCTGGATATGCAAGAGTGCAGCCTGCCCGATGGCAGCGCATTCAGCGTACTGACACTGGATAGCGGCAACTGGCTATTGCTGCCGGGGAAGCGCGCAACAGCGCGCATGCAAGACATGCTGGCACAGGAATTCCACACCCTGCCCCACAATGCCCAGCCAGGCTCGGCCCATGCCCATTACCGGGACAGCGCACACACGGGAACAGTATTCTGGCTGCAGCCCGGCGATCGCTGCCAGCTACTGATACGCCAAACTCTGGCCATGCGCCTGAATGCACACCTGGGATAATCGCGGCAACAGCGACTCAGCCTGCCGGATTGTCACGCAGACAATTTCCCGCTTGCGTTATTTTTCAACGACCGCTAGATTAGCCTGCGTTACACAGTTATGCATCACGAGTAGGGCTGACGTCCTCGCCAACCTGCCAACCTGGGCAAGGTGGTTGCCGCCAAGCGGCGATGCGGTCCATACCGACAACCAATCAGGTATCCGCACTTAATACGTCAGCTCTCATGAATGAATTTTGAAAAACAGCCCATCGTGGCCGGTTTTTCACCAATACATGGGAGCACGGCATGTTCGAAGCACATTTTGGCATTACACCGGATTCAGCAGCCCCGCACTGGGCCCCGTCCGCATACAGACCCCACCGACCTGAGTTCAGCCTGCGCGAAACCGCGCAAAAAGGCCTTACCCGACGCTTGCAGAGCCTGCGCCACGCCTGCCCGCTGCATGCATGGGCCGCAACCGGCAAGCGCAAGGACGCCAGCGGCAGCATTCACGAACACTGGTTCTTGTATATCGAGTACTGCACCGGCAATGGCACCCGGGTTTGGCAAAAACTCGAACGCAACCAGGCAGACTGCAGCCTGGATACCCTGTTCGAACAGGCACTCTGGGCAGAATTGCCACGCATCGATAGCGCCCGCACCCGCCACTGGCTGGAAATCAGCAGCACCGTCTGACGCCTGGACATGAGACGGTGCCCTAGTGCAGCGCCTCTACCGACAGACCAAGCGCCCGAGCCCTGGCAAGCAAACCATCCGGGCCAACCAGATGCGCACCTCCGACCAGTACCAGCTCGATTTGGGGCGTACTCAACAGCGCCTCGATGCGGGGCCACCAGAGTTGATTACGCTCCAGCAGCAGCCGTCTGTACAGCGGTTCGTATTCCTGCTTGAGCGGCAGCACCTGCTCTTCGTACAGCGCCGCTTCATCACCACGGCGCCAGGCATCGATCAGATCGTCCAGCAGCGCTGGATCTCCCCCCAGCTCGTCGATCATCTGGTTCAGAAACAGGTCCGGATCCTCTTCGCCCACTGCAAACAGGTACTGCAGATGCTGCTCGACCGACTCCAGCCCAAGAACCTGCTTGGCATCCAGCCTGGCGCGGCGATACAACTGCATGTCCACGCCCTCTTCGGTCGCACCAAGACGGACCAATTCAATACCCAGCAGCGTCAGGAAGGCGCCCGAGGGCCGCAGCGATTGCAACAATCCAGACGCCAGCCCGCGACTGCCGGCGAACTGTTCGAGCCGCTTCCAGGTGGCCGGGGACAGCTGTTCCGACAAGCGCCGGCCATCTGCATAGACCAGACCCTCTGCAATCAGCGTCTGAACGTCCGGCCTTGCCAGCGCGCCCGGATCGACCTCGAACAGCAGGGTATCAGAACGGGCATACGCCTGATCAAAGACAGCGGGCAGCGGCAGGTCTGCGGGGCGCAACATGTGCACCGTTGCCCCCAGGTACAGCACGCTGGATCCATCCGCGATTCGCCATACCGGCCCCTGTGCCCACAGCAAAGGCGCACCCAGCAGCAACAGCGCACACAGGCACCGCAACACCACACATCGATAACCCTGCGCTTTGCGACCCTTCATTCAAGTACTCCTGCCAGTAGCGCCGGCACCACAGATGCACGCATTCAGCGCCGGGCATAGCCCGGCAAATTCAGCACGACCGGCGCCTGGGCAACACATTCAATGTTCCTGGCCCGCAACCGCAGGCAGACCGCGCCCACATTGTCGTGGCGGTACCCAATCAGCAGTGCTTTCCATGAGGTACCGTTCTCCATGTCCCGCTCCAGCAACAGCGGGCGACCTGCCCTGAGTGCACCGTCGAGCTGCCCTTTTGCCCTTCCAATGGCACGTTGCGCCTGGGCCCGGTCACTGTAAATACCAAGCAGCACGCCCCAGCTTTCGATCGGCCAGACCACACGCGCCTGCAACTGACCCGAGGTACCACCCTGCACACAGCCTGTACGCCCTGTCTGACCCTGCGCCACCGCAAGCAACCCTGACGGGCGATCTTCAAGCCGCTCAATGGCACCGGGCACTGCTGCTGCAAACCCCGCATCCAGCACACGGCTCACCTGCTCATCCCGCGCGCCCCGGCTGTTCGCCCCCAGCACCACCGCGATCAGGCGACGACCACCGCGAACGGCGGATGCCACAATGTTGTACCCTGCCGCACAGGTAAAACCGGTCTTCAGACCGTCTGATCCGCCATAACGCCCCAGCAGGCCATTATGGGTTTGCAGCACGCGCCCCTTGTAATGCGCAGAGCGGGTGGCGAACAAGACGTAACGTCCAGGAAAGTTTTCCAGCAGGCTGCGGGCCAGAATAGCCTGATCCCGCGCCGTCGTGATCTGGGCGTCATCCGGCAGGCCACTGGCATTTCGATATTGCGTGTCCAGCATGCCAAGGGCGGCGGCACGCGCCGTCATCTGCTCGGCGAACCGGGCCTCGGTGCCCGCTACCGCCTCGGCCAGCACCACCGCAACATCATTGGAGGACACTGTCACCAGCGCCGCCATCGCCTCGGCCACCGTAATGCTGGAGCCCGCGCGCAGACCCAGCCTCACCGCCGGCTGAGACGCCGCTTGTCGGGACACAGGCAAGGGACTGTCCAGCGCCAGACGACCGTCTTCCAGCGCTTCAAACACAAGATACAGCGTCATCAGCTTGGCAAGGGACGCCGGATACCAGCGCTGGTCAGCACCATCCTGATGCAAGATAGCGCCGCTGGCCGCATCCACCACCAGCACCGGATTCGAGGCCCCTGCCACCGGCGCCCAACTGAGCGCAAACAGCGCGCCGAGAACAAAAGCCGATACCGACACTGTGCTTTTCAGGCGACAGCGCTGAAAAAGACGGCAGAACATGGCGCAACAATGGCGGAACATGATTTTTCACCCCCGCTGCGTGCAGTATCGCAGGCGAGTCAACACAGCACACAGAGACAGGACTACAGGAAGAAATAATGTCTATCAGCATAGGCCATGAACTGGACAGCAACCGGCTTCAGGCGCCGGCCCGGGCCAGCGAGACGAGCGCCAGCTCGTACTCGTTTTTCAGACAGTCCCAGGCAAAGCGCTGACGCAACTGTTGCGACAACGGCGCCCCTGCCCGGATACCCGGCTCTGTTCGGGTGATGCGGGCCGCCTGGCGCTCGACAAGATCTGCGGCATGGCGAGCCTCAAGGGCAATATCCTCGCCAGCATCGGCGTAAAGGTCCGACTCCGGCACAAGTTCCGGGTACACCAGCCGGTTCGGCAACACAGGCAGGCAACCTGCCCCCAGCGCTTCGAGCACCGCCAGCCCCTGGAATTCATGCTCGGCAGTGGACAGTACCAGATCCGCCGAGTGCAACCAGGCCTGGTACTCCTCCCGGGTGGGTGCAAAGCCGAACTGCACCAGCCGGTGTGCGAACAGGGCACCGATCTCGTCAAATTCCGCCGGCGTATGACGAAAGCGCTGCCCCAGCAGGCAGAGCCGGTAATCCAGCTGCCGCGCTTCCAGCGCCTGCAGGATGGCCAGCAGGCGACGCGGCCCCTTGTCGTACTCCCAGCGAGCCGACCACAGGATACGCACCGGCCGGGTGTTACCCCTCCCGTCACAGCCAATATCGGACACGCCTGACCGCCAGCGCGCATCGAAACGGACAGTTCCAGGGGCGGAGGGCTCGAAACAGCGGTCCGCCAGGGGCACCGGCAGCACCGAGGATCGCTCTGCCAGCAGATCGACGACACCGGGCGGCACCTGGTCGGGCAGTTTTTTCAGCAGCGCCGAGGCACCGTCGAGAAAGCTGTCACGGTTAAACGCCGAGTTGAACAGCACCCGGTCGGCCGCAAGCGCCGTGTAAATGTTCAGGATCCTGGGTTCGACCGCCTTGAAAGCACGATCCGATTCGGGATAGGCAAACTGATTTTCGTGGAAATACACCAGGGTTGGCACCCGCGCCAATTCAGGCACCAGGCCACGCAGCGCCGACAGGTCCGTCATGGAGGTTGCCAGCACCAGATCGTAGGGGCGCTGAAGCGTTTCCCGCTCCCCCAGCGCCCAGCTCAGGCTGTTGCCCCGGATGCGCCAGGAAAAATAGCGCGGCGCCAGGGTCAGCACAGTCCAGTCCCAATCGGGCAGACCATCCATCAACTGGCGATACCAGGCCTGATGACTGGCGGCA
>JBFGZM010000301.1:0-4738 GCA_041586815.1 Marinobacterium sp.
AGGACTGATTGTCGCAGCAGGGGCATGCTGAAAGGTGAAAAGTGAAAAGTGAAAAGTGAAAAGTGAAAAGTGAAAAGTGAAAAGTGAAAAGTGAAAAAGATAACGGTATAAAACTTTATACTCAAGCGCCTGACTCGTAGTTCACCCAGCGACACACCCAAGAAAACACAAAAGGCTGCCTCGGCAGCCTTTTGTGTATCTCACGCCCGAGGGCGGAGCTAAGCCCTGGGGACCGTCTGCTGCATCGACGATCGCTGGCTGAAACGCTCGAACCAGGCACTCAGCCCGCCGTGGCCTTCGCGCCAGTTGAACTGCGGGAAACGAAAGCTCAGGTAGCCCAGCCCACACGCCAGCGTAATAGTGCCGATATCCAGCCTCAGCGTGTCCGGCCCCCCCGGGCCCTCTATCGCCGCAATATCCTTCTCCAGCAGGTCCAGCGTTCGAGCAATCTTGCCCATTTGACCTGCCTCCCACTCACCCCACTGCAGGGCCTCGGGCCGGGCGATGCGCTCATAGCGCGCCAGCAATGCGGCATCCAGCAAGCCATCGGCGTGGGACTGCAGCACCAGCGCCGCCCAGCGTTTATTCCCTTCACCAAAAATCTGGCCGCCGGCCTGGCTGTCGAGGTACTCACAGATAACCCGGCTATCGCAGAGCACCAGACCGGCCTCCGTGACCAGCGTGGGCACCTGGCCCAGGGGATTGAGCACCGTAATGCTGTGGTCGGGATTCACCGGGTGAGCCACGGCGCTGAGCAGTTCGAGCTGATCGCTGCACCCCAGCTCGTGGGCCACAACCAGCACCTTGCGCACAAAGGGAGAAGCTGACGAGTAGTACAGTTGCATGGTTCGCACTCCAGGGACCGTCCATAGTGATGAAGCTGGCAGATTACGCCGACGCCCTGCTGTGGACAAGACATCAGGGTTTTAACGTGGCTTCAGCTTTCTTCTATTTTGTTGAACAGGTCGTGCAGCTTCTCGGCCTGGCTAAGGCGGTCCGACGCACCCCGCCCCAGCCGGTCGGAAACCGATGCACAGATGTAATTGAGCAGGCTGAAAGCCGAAATATAGGAATCGAAAAGAGAGGTGCTCTGAACGCTGCAGCGCAGCGTCCAGTCAGCCAGGTTAACGGTTTTGTCCTCTGTATGATCGGTCATGTAGAGCACTCTGGCGCCCTGCCCCTGGGCATAGGTCATCACGCGGTTGATGATTTCCTTGCGGCGGCGAAAACCAATCACGATCACCAGGTCCTGCTCACCCAGGCCACAGAGATCCTTTTCGATCGCCTGGGCCGGGCGCGGCAGCACTTCAACGCCTGCGCGCAGCTGAACCAGTTGCTGACGAAAATACAGTGCCGGCATGTAACTGTTGCCATAGCCTACAATCCAGATCTGTCGTGCGCTCTCTATGCAGCCGATGATGGCTCTGTGCATCTCCTCGCCCAGGCCATCGAAACTGCGCACCAGGTTTTGCATCTCGCAGTCCAGGTGCTGTTTTATCTCGCTCTGAAAGTCACCGGCATGATGATCGAAGGTATTCAGATAGCGTGGCGAGCCCTCGGATTTGGCCTCACGCACCTGTTTGCGAATCTCCCGAAAGTCCTTGTACCCCAAACGCTTGATCAAGCGCGTTGCAGCAGCATTAGACGTATCTGCACGGGCCACCAGCTCGGAGATGGAGTGGGTTGCAAGATCTCCAGGAAAATCGATGATAATATCCGCAAGCAGGCGCTCGCTGCGCGGCAGCTCCTCATAAATTTCACGCAAGCGATCTTCGATTGGCAACTTCATTCATTTCTCCCTTATACCGACCTGCCAGGCACCTGACTGACGCTGTTGCGCCATTCTATCCGCTCTTGCCGGTTACCGCAGCGCCCGCACCTCTGACAGAGTACAAAAGCCGCCAGGCCCGACAGGCAGGCGACCCAGGGCAGGGCATCATCATGAATAAACGTTCACCCGGCCTCAGTGAAGCCGGGCAGGATTGATACAAAATTTTCAAACCATATTTATATGACAATAACTTTTCACTTTGTGCACAATCTTATTTTATATTAAATACAATCTGAATTTTTCCTGTGATTTCTGAATTCATTATCAAGGTACTGATCCTTTTTAGAGCTGAAAATCAGCCTTATGGGTCGTGCTATGGGTCGGGACTGAATAACGCCTATCCAAACAATCAACTCAATACCAACGCTCAAGCAGGGACTGCTCTATTCTGCATCGATTGCTCGATTGGTCGCCATTGTATACAAGTTATAACTGGCGCCTGACGCGTTACACTCCTCTATTTTTATTTAATACAGATTCGCACCAACTAATACAAAAAAGCCTCCCGGGATATTACTCCCGGGAGGCTTTATCAAACACAAAGTCTGCTAATGCCTTAACCGACCCACTGGGTAGACTGGGCGTATATCAAGAAGGCCATGGCAATGGCGACCCAGATACAGAACAACGGAACAAAGAACTTGATCCACTTGTTCCAGCCGACACCCGCCAGTGCCAAGGTAGCCATAAAGTAACCGGATGTCGGATAGAGAATGTTGCTCAGACCATCACCCAGTTGATAGGCCAGCACGGCAGTCTGACGTGTGACGCCTACCAGGTCGGACAGCGGCGCCATGATGGGCATGGTGACCAGCGCCTGACCACTGCCCGAGGGAATGACAAAGTTGAATCCCAGCTGGGATACGAACATGCCAATTGCGGACAGCATCGACGGGAAGCCCCCTACCAGACCGCCAAGACCGTGGACCAGGGTATCCATGATATGGCCATCTTCCAGCACCACCGCAACGGCGCGGGCGACGCCGCAGATAAAGGCTCCGACCAGCACATCCCGGAAACCGTCATTGAAGCCTTCACAGATATCGGCTGTTTTCAGACCTGCAATCAAACCCACGACTACCCCCATGATGACAAAAAGCCCCGCCATTTCCATCATGAACCAATGGCGTTCCAGCACTCCCCAGACCAAGATGCCAAAAAAGCCAAACGCGGCGGCTGCAGCCCATTTCTGCCGCAACGTCGCACTCAGCGCACCTTCGTCCGCGGTATGCAGGTAGCGCTTGCGCTTGTCTGCCTCGGCGGCATCGCCATGCATCAGGCTAAGCTCCGGGTTATTGCGCACCTTCATGGCATAGCGGACCACATAGACGATACCAACCAGCAGAATTGCCACAAAGGCCGTCGCCCGCAGCCCCATGCCCGAGAACACAGGCAAGCCCGCCAGCTGCTGCCCAAGACCGGTATTGATCGGGTTCAGCACACCGGCCGTAAATCCCGCGGTCGTCGCACAAAGCGCTACACCCGCCGCCGTAACGGAATCAAAGCGCAGTGCGATCATCAATGGAAGAATCACCGGTACGTATACCAGTGCCAGCTCCTGAGTGCCTATCAGGGTGGCGATTACCGCGAAGGTAACCATAAGCACCGGGATAACCACGATGCTGTTGTGGGCGAAGCGGCGGGTCAGCTTGTCGACACCGACTTCAATAATGCCGGTACGGCGCAATACCATGAACATGCCGCCAATGATGAAGGTAAAGAACACCACAACTCCCGCATCCATCAGCCCGCGGGGAATGGCCAGCATGAAATCCTGCAGGCCAACGGGTGTCGATTCAATGATCCGGAATGAGTCGGGATCAATGGTGGTACGGCCATTAGGCCCTGGGATGCGGTCATACTGACCCGCCGGCACAATGTAGGTCAGCAATGCCGCGATGGCGCTGAAAACAAACAGTATGACGTAGATATGGGGCATCTCGAACGACTTGCTGGTCTTCACGTCAACCTCCGGGGTCATCGCACCGTTACCAGACAGAGACTCAGCCCCGCTCGGGCTGCTGTTGGCGTTTGCCATAAAATATACACCTCATTCTTATGTTTTTTATTGTCTTGCCATTTCCGTGAGGGTACCGCAGCTCTACAACCGCTAAATCCGGACACCACTGGCGCCCACCACCCTCACCTCCTCCCTGATTTCACCTGCCGCCTGCACCGCCGGATTCACACGAATGTTAAGCCGGCAGGGCGGAATCGGCATTTCCCTCTACCGAGCTGATCAAGCATTCCGGCCACCATTCATAGGAGCTTGAAGACTGATCAGAAACAAATGGTAATAAATTTTCATATTTAGTTAAAGTGAAAATAATGTATTGAAGATAAAAAAGGAATGCGTACAATTATTGAGCGTTCAGATTCTATCGATGGCCATTCGTCAATAATTTCATCGATTCCCACGCACAGGAAAACCTGACCAATTAGACAGATATAAACCGCACCCACGTCTTATTAAATACCGCCGTTTTGGGTATTCGATAAAAAGGTGTGCCGGTGACTGGCTGAATAAAAATCCAACCCTAGAGAAGGAACATCATCATGACCGCCACCTATCCGGAACTAGACCTTTGTGCCCATTGGTCCAACCCGTCCGACGCCCACTGTAACGACGAACGCCTGTTTCGCACCGGAGATTTCTTCGCCTCGGCAGCACGCATGCTGCGCCACACGGATACACAGCAAAAGGACGGCATGTTCGACGACAACGGCATACGGATGGCCCCCTCGGAATCGCGCAGCAAACGCTGTGAAGGCCTTGATTACAACATTACCCCCCTTGATCTGCCGGTCGCCCCTGCGCACCAGGAGGGCTAAGCGATGACGACACTCACACTTGAGCCACTGAAGCGGGACAGCTTTGCTCCCTTCGGAGACGTGATCGAAATGCAG
>JBFGZM010000302.1:0-4734 GCA_041586815.1 Marinobacterium sp.
CGCCTTCAGTGACGATGAGGAAATCGGCCTGGGGTCCGGCCTCAGCAGCGCTGAAGTGGGCCTGCGGCTGCGCTATGAAGTCAGCCGCAAGTTCGTGCCCTATATCGGGGTCAACTGGGAAAAATCCTTTGGCAACACCGCGGACTTTGCCCGCGAGGAAGGCGAGGACACCGAGGTTGGCTCACTGGTGATCGGCGTTTCGGCCTGGTTCTGATAAGACAGACCGCGCGAACGGGCGCGTCAAGCAAGGGCCCGCCCGTTCGCAGCGCCAACCCGCACGCCCTTATTTCAGATCAAACTGAAACTCGCTCTCCACGAGCCTGCCGGCCTGCATCAGCTGTACCCGGGCGCGCCAGGTCATGGGATAGGCATGGCCCGGCAGACTCAAGGTGCCACTGAATTGCCCGTCGGCTGCTGGCAGCAGGGGCAAGGCGTTTGTCCCCATGAACATATCGACGCCCTCGAACGCGATATGAGCGGCTTCCGGCGCCATGCCCTGCACCCTCAAATTGAACTGCAGGGGTTCATAGGAACGGAACCTGGCGCTGTCCACAGACAGCTCAATGTGCAGATCCCCGCGACTGGCTACACAGGCGCTCAGGGCGAGGTCGCAGGCAGGTGCACGCAAGACCTCGCCAGAAAGCGGCGTGTCGGTAGCCTGGTTCGCAGCCTGATAGAAGCGGGGGAACAGTAACACAGCTCCCAGAACCAGCGCCGACAGCAGCACCAGGGCATATTTTTTCGTCACGGCGCCCGAATTTTTTGGTGCTGCGTTCATCTTTCCCGGCCTTTGCATCGGTTTCAAACCGCGCGGATTTTATCACCTCAGCGCCTTCAGGGGGTTTCCCGCGCCTGCGAAATCAGGTTTTCAAACGTCGCCTGGTCAGCAGCCCCTGCGAGCACCTGCATTCCGATAACAAACCCCGGCGTGCCGGTAATATTCAGGTCACGGGCCAGGGTTTTGTTGCGTGCGAACTGGGCATCGATCTCATCGGCCTGCATGTCGATCTTGAGCCGGTCGATATCCAGCCCGACATTCTGGGCATATTCCAGAATCAGCGTTTCAGACAGCCTTTGGCGTGAGTTGATCATGGCATTGTGCAGGGCCAGATACTTGCCCTGGGCCCGGGCGGCCAGCGCTGCACGGGCGGCATACTCGGAAACCGGCCCCAGAATCGGGAATTCCTTGTAAACGATGCGCACGCCGGAATCCTCCTGTTCTAGAGCCTGCATGACTGGCGCAACCTGCTTGCAATAGCCGCAGTTGTAATCAAAAAACTCCACCACGGTGACATCACCGTCAGGATTGCCACCCACCGGCGACTCCGGGTCTGCCAGCAGCTGAGCGCTGCGCTGCCTGATGGTCGCACTCACGCGCTCCTGCTGTTGCACCTGTTGCTGTGCCTGCCAGAGCTGAAAGGCCTGTACCACCACCTCAGGGTTACTCAGAATATAGTCCCGGACGCGCTGCTCGAACTCAGGTGTCACCGGCAGGCTTTGTTCAGTTTCGCTGGCAGCCACCGGGACTGCCAGCAGCATACTCACCCCTGCGGCAGCTAGCCCCTGTCGCAATGCGCGCAGCAGGGTTTTTGGGCCCTGCGCATTTTTTCCTGTGGAGTCATGCATCGATATGTCCTTGTGGAATTGAATAATTCAGTACCCTGGGAGGGTTACTCAGTACTGCCGGGTCTTGTCTTCCTGCCAGGCCTGAACCCCCGGAGACCAGTGGCTCTTGATAAAGGCCAATAGTGCCCAGATCTGGTCGTCGTTCAGCTGTGCACCGAATGCCGGCATGTCGCTTTCATACCCCGCCGGAGCATAGGGTGGCACCAGGCCATCACGAATGATACCGAACAGCACCTGATCGGGGTGGTGCCAGGTATGGCCGCTGTCATCATGGGGCGGCGCCGGCATGCGCCCGCTGGGCAGCCGCTGCTCCCAGTTGGGCTGCCCCTGCAACTGGCCCAGATGACAGGCGACACAGTACTGCCCGTAGAGCTGCTTTCCAGTCGCCACCTGGGCGTCATCCTGCGGGTCCGCCTGACTCCCGGCAGGGGTCAGCCACTGCACCAGCAGGGCGCCCCCCAATGCCAGTACTGCCAGCATGACCAGCAGCCCGGGCAAGAAACGGGATGAGCCTGAACTCAGCCTCGGCACCGGCGCCCCCTTGTCTGGCCGTAACCGGACCAATACTGCCTGATGATATTCATGTTTTGATCTCGAAGACGGTGGGCCTGCAGTCGGTATTCAGCCACACGTACGCAGGCCTGTTCAACAGTAAAGACCCGGGGCATTCCCGCGGCGATGTCATGAATGGCACAGGGAGCGGTTTTCTCGCCGGACATGCCGGGGGAGCCCGCCGGCATACCTGACAGGGCGATACCCCGGAGCTGCGGTCTTTCTTCCAGCAAGCGCCGGATCGAACTCACCGGCACCTGTCTTTCTGCCACCTAGCCATTGATCAGTAGTATATGACAGCCCTGCAGCAGGTTCAGAGCCTGCTCACTCAGGCAGCCCCCTACACATCAGACCCACAGCCGCAGAGGGTGTGGCTCGGGAGCCGACCCATCCGGCCAGCCCAGCACAACAAAATGGAGCAGAACAGGCGGTAAAAGTCGTTAAAACACGACAAAACATTGCCTTGGGAAGGGTATCGCCTTATTCTATCGGGTTTTTCCGCCGCCGCGTTCTGTCTGTACTGCAATGGAACCCGGCGCGCGTGATACCGACGAGCCTTTTAATATCGTTTTCCCGTTCGTGCGATGCATTTTTCGGGCGGCTCCTGCACGAGCTGCGGGGTATCACGCCTTGCCAACATTCCGTTTCGATTTGCTTACAGGACAATGAGATGAGTGCAAAAGTCGCCATTGTGATGGGTTCGCGTTCCGACTGGCCCACCATGAAAGAGGCTGCCGACATTCTGGATACCCTGGGTGTGGCCTATCATGCCGAGGTTGTTTCCGCCCACCGTACACCGGACAAGATGTTCAGCTTCGCTGAAGAAGCTGCCGAGCGCGGTTTTGAAGTGATCATCGCCGGTGCCGGTGGTGCCGCTCACCTGCCGGGCATGATCAGCAGCAAGACACTGGTACCGGTGCTGGGCGTACCGGTGCAGAGCAAGGCCCTGAGCGGCATGGACAGCCTGTATTCCATCGTGCAGATGCCCCGCGGCGTGACCGTCGGTACCCTGGCAATCGGCGGCGCTGGCGCCTTCAACGCCGGCCTGATGGCCATCCAGATGCTGGCTGTGCATGACCCCGCACTGCGTGAGCGCCTGCAGCAGTGGCGCACGGCCCAGTCCCAGACAGTGCTGGACAACCCGGACCCCAGGAGCTGAATGATGCTGCCACGTATCGCCATTATCGGTAACGGCCAGCTGGGCCGAATGCTCAAACAGGCCGGCGCCCCCATGGGTATCGAAGTGCTGCCGTGCGACCCGAGTCTCGATGAACCGGTCGATCTGCACCCCGACGATGTGGTTACGGTCGAACAGGAACTCTGGCCCGATACGCCGCGCAGTCGCCAGCTAACGGCGCATGCCGGCTTCGTTAACGCTCGCGCAACCCAGGTCATCCGTGACCGCCTGAGCGAAAAGAGCCTGCTCGACCACCTCAAGGTTGGCACCGCACCCTGGTGTAACGTCACGCCCGACCACACCACCGAGCATCTGGCACTGGTGGGCGACAAACTGGTGATCAAGCGCCGCCAGGGCGGTTACGACGGCCGCGGTCAGTGGCGCTGGCAGCAGGGCGAACCGGCGCTGGACGAATGGCTGGGCGAGTGTATCGCCGAGAAAATGATTCCGTTCGACGAAGAGGTGTCACTGGTGGGTGCCCGCGGGCACGATGGCAAATGCGTCTTCTACCCGCTGACGCTGAACCTGCACCAGCAGGGCATACTCCACGCCAGTGTCGGCGGGCTCCAGCGCCTGCAGCCGCTGCAGGCAACCGCCGAGGAATGGCTGACCCGCATCATGGTTGAACTCGACTATGTCGGCGTCATGGCCATGGAGTGCTTCGTCGTCAACGGCACCCTGCTGGTGAACGAACTGGCACCCCGGGTACACAACAGCGGCCACTGGACCCAGGCCGGTGCCAACCCCAGCCAGTTCCAGCTGCACCTGCGGGCCGTTGCCGATCTGCCGCTGTTCACGCCGGTGGTCGATGGCCTCAGCGTGATGTGGAATCTGCTGGGGCGCGACTGGTCCACCGACTGGCTGGCGGTGCCGGGCTGCGACGTGCACTGGTACGAGAAAGAGATCCGCCCGGGTCGCAAGGTCGGCCACGTCAACCTGCACCGTGGTGCTGTGACCGACCTGCAGGCCAGCATCAACCAGCTGGCCGCACTGCTGCCGGAAGGCGACCGCAGTCCGCTGCTCTGGGCACTACAGGAGATTCAGGCCGATACTACCGCCTGATTCGCAGCCACCACAGAGCGCGCACAAAAAAACCGATGCAGGAGAAATCCTGCATCGGTTTTTATGTGCCCCACAGCCAGAACTCAGGGGGAGCCTGCGAACAGATCCCCGGCACGGGTAAAGCTTTTGAACTCAAGCCCGTTGCCGGCCGGATCAAGAATAAAGAAGGTTCCCTGTTCGCCCGGTTTGCCGGCATAGCGCAGTGTCGGCTCGATCAGAAAAGGTACGCCCGCGGCCCTGATGCGCGCGGCCAGAGCATCCCAGTCGCTGCGCTGCAGTACAGCGCCGAAATGCCGCAGCGGCACCTCAATACCGTC
>JBFGZM010000303.1:0-4732 GCA_041586815.1 Marinobacterium sp.
GGCACAAATTGCCGAAGAAGTGTTCCTCAGTCCGAAGACGGTGCATGCTCACCGCTCCAATATCAAGCGAAAGCTGGACCTCAAGGCCAATGCCGAGATCGTTCACCTGGCTATGCGTCACGGTCTTATCGACCCCTGAGCATTGGACATTAAACCCCGTGGCAAGGGCGTTGCTCTAGCCGCGCAGGGAGCGCCTGCCGGGTCCATACTGTAAGTAACTGTCTCTGCCGGCAAGGAGTTGCCATGCGACAAATGATGGAAAGCTCCAGCGAACTCCTGCTGGAAACCAGTTTTATCTGGCACGAAATCAATGTCGGCGATCTGATCCGCCTTGAAGCCGACCTGGAAGACTGCGGTGTGCCACAGCTCAAGTCCGCGTCTCAATATGAGGTACTTGCCAAGCTCGATCTGGCACCCGGTCATCAGGTTTTCGTGGTGCAGTCCGACATATCCGGCGAGCTGGTACAGGTTCACCCTTTCCTGATCAGCAGTTACGATAATCGTCCGTCACCCACCTGCCTCATGTAATGCGATTTACGCCCTGGCGCTTGCACGCCAGGCCAGCCCCCGCCTGATGTTCAGCAGCCCAAATGACTTGTCAGGCGCCAGCCCCGGTGGCAATAAGTGCGCCCTGGGGCATGAAAGTGTCGCCCGGGCACAGCTTCGCCTGCGACGCCCCTGTTACGGTTAGCCGCAGCCGGATTTGTCCTACCGATACCCGATGGAGCCCAGTATTCCCCATGAGAGACGCCGCCGTTACCCTAGTAGAGCAGTATTATCAGGCCTTCAATGCCGCAGACATGCAGACCTTTCTGGATCTGCTGACCGAGGATGTTGTTCACGACATCAACCAGGGGAGTCGAGAGGTCGGCAAAACCGCGTTTGCAGCCTTCATGACACGCATGAACCAGTGTTACGAAGAGCGCCTGGTGGGTCTTGAGATCATGGTCAGTGCAGATGGAGCGCGTGCGGCAGCCGAGTTCGTTGTACTGGGGCGCTATCTCGACAACGATGAGGGCTTGCCTCCGGCAACCGGTCAGCAGTACCGACTGCCCGCCGGTGCTTTCTTCGAACTGCGTGACAACAAGGTGGCGCGCATCAGCAACTATTACAACCTCAATGACTGGCTCGCACAGGTGAGCGGGGCGGCCTGAACCGTTCTGTGCAACCTGCATCCTTGCGTTAGTCCTGCTGAAGCCCTATAAACTGTGCCTCAGCACGGCGGCCCACCTCGCGGACGCTGAATACAGGGAGCGTTGCAGCCGCTTGAGCCACACCATTACACCGCCATTGTTCGTCCGGCTGTTTGCACGGCAGCTTGGCTGTCACTGGACAGCCCTCACAGCCACCCCCGAAGGGCTGCATGTCAGCCTCAGGGACACATCCACGCAGCTGATCCCCTGGGCCGCGCTGGCTGCCGGCCCGCACCTGCAACCCGGGAGCCTTTTCCACCGCCTGGTGCCTAGGGCTCAACCCCTGGCTCTGCACGCACCGGCATCGCAGATCCCGGTGGTACCCGAACTGAGCTGGATTGGACGCTGGCACCGGCCATTCTGGCGAACCATGAGTCAGCAGCTGCACCAACAGCACGAGCCGGGATTCGCCCGCCAGCTGCAGCGAATTGAAACCGATGTACGACGCGTCTACGTGCGCAGCTCCGTCTGGCCACAGTTGCAGTCCCAGGCCGCCGAGCTGCTGGCGCGCACGGATGCCACTCTGGTGCAGGCACCGGCACAACCGGATATTCACTGCCAGCGGCTGCGGCGGATAGCCAGTGGCGATCCGCAACTGTTGCAGCGTTACCGTGAGCACTACCTGGACACCCAGCAGGACCGCTATCGCGCGTTGTTCGAGCGTATTGAACGCCTGCCGCTTACACCCAGTCAGCAGCGTGCCTGTATTGCCCTGGATGACAATAACCTGGTGCTGGCCGGTGCCGGCAGCGGCAAGACCAGTACCCTGATAGGCCGCACCGCCTATCTGATTGCCAGTGGCCAGGCCGAGCCGCAGAGCATTCTGCTGCTCGCGTTCGGTCGCCAGGCCGCCGCACAAATGCGGCAACGCCTCAAAGCACGGCAGGGTATCGAACTGGACGCCATGACCTTTCATGCCTTGGGGCAGCGCATTATCACCGGCGTCGAAGGTCGCTGTCCGCGCATCAGCCCCTTGGCCGAGGATGATGCCAAGCTGGGCGACTGGGTGTGTGCCGAGTTCGAATCGCTGCTGACCGAGCCTGAATACCGGCGCCAGGTACTGGATTATCTGCTGTGTTTGCGCCACCCCGGGGACAACCGGCTCGATACGGCCAGTGAAGCGGACTATCAGCGTTTTGTGCAGGGCCAGAGCCTGCGTACCCTGGAAGACGAGACGGTGCATTGCACCGCCGCTTGTGTCATCGCCGACTGGCTCTGGAGCCAGGGCATTGAGTATCGCTACCGTCCGGCGGGGAGCTGCCCTGCAAAGGCGACTCCTCCGGGCGTAGCATTACCGGTACCCGATTTTTACCTGCCCGCACAGGGCATCTGTCTTGACCTGTTGTGGCTGGACCCGGACCAGCCAACACCGACCTATATGGATGCCGACGCCTATCGGCAATCCCTCGATGCGCGGCGCCATGCGGCTGCAAGCAGCGGACAGAAGCGTATCGAGCTGTATATGTGCCGGCATCAGGATCACAGCCTGCTTGAAACGCTGGCGCAAAAACTGGGGCAACTCCGCCTTGCGGCGCAACCCAGATCCGACGAGCTGCGGCTGGAGCGCGTACGTGAACGGGGGCTGCTGCAGCCGCTGTGCACCCTGCTGACCCAGCTGCTGCGGTGCAACCGGATGATGCAGCATGATACGGCTCAGCTGCAGGCACGGATTGATGCCGACACCGATGCCTTGCGGCTGGAGCAGGCCCTGCTGCTGCTGCATCCCTTGCACACTGCCTACCGGACGCTCTTGCAGTCCCGTGACGAAATCGATTTTGATGACATGATTGCGCGAGCGCTGCACTATGTGGAGCAGGGACGCTTTGCGTCCCCCTGGCGGCATATTCTGGTGGATGAATTCCAGGATATATCGACAGTGCGTGCCCGCCTGGTTCGGGCTCTGCGGGATGCCGTGCCGGGGGCTGCGCTCTTTGCCGTGGGTGACGACTGGCAGTCCATTTACCGCTTCGCCGGCAGTGATGTCGGGCTGACCACGGGCTTTGCCGATTTTTTTGGCAAGGCGTCGATCATGGCACTCGAACAGACCTTTCGCTTTAACAGCAGCATCAGTGATGTGGCTTCCCGGTTTGTGCTGCGTAATCCGGCACAGCTGCCCAAGCAGCTGCAAAGTCAGACCCGGGTTACGGATGCGGCGATCTCGCTGCTGTCCCATCGCAGCCGCGAACCGGCTACGGATCCTGCGGCGCTTGAACGGGCACTGGAGGCTCTCAGCCAGCGCAACGGGCATCAGCACAGCGCCAGTGTGCTGATCATGGCCCGTAACCGCTTCAGTCTGCCCGACACTAGGCGCCTGGATCAGTTGCAGCAACGCTTTGGACAGCTGCAGCTGGAATGTCGCACCCTGCATGCAGCCAAGGGACACGAAGCGGACTTCGCCATCATTCTGGGTCTCGAAAGCGGCAAGTACGGATTCCCCTCCGGGCGCAACCAGGATCCGCTGCTTGAGGCGCTGCTGCCAGGCGGTGAGACCTTCCCTCATGCCGAAGAACGCCGGCTGTTCTATGTGGCGCTGACCCGCGCCCGCCATCGGGTTTACCTCCTTTACAACAGCACAGCCCCCTCTGTTTTCATCACCGAGCTGCTGACAGAGCCGCACCTCATCGAATGCGGTGAGTTTGAGGCATCTGAGTGAAGTTCCCGCGTTAGTGCAGCGATCTCATGCAACTAAGTCGCGTTGTACATGATCATAAAGACGGTACAGATTCTGGTCAGCACCCTGCTTAACGACAACACTTAAAAGATACTCCATCCAGGACGGAATCACGGAAACATAAATTCAGAATAACGCACCGGTCGGCGGACAGGTAACGCCGGGGGCGGGGAGGTGAGCGATGCGACAGTTTCTCAAAGGGCTCGTGCTGTCGGGCCTGTTGTCGATATCGCCCCTGAAAGCCGGCGACAGTGTTTTCCCGCCGGGGGCCGCCATTCACCCACTGTGCTTTGACCAGCTCCTGTCAGGGCTGACCGGCGACAATCCTTTCAGCCCCGTTACCTGCGACGGCATGCCGGGTAAATACCCGGTATTTATCTTTCCCGGGCAGGATGCAGCAGACCTGACCTATACCGCTCAGCGCCTCACAGACGAGGGCTATAGCCAGGGCTTTATTGCCTATGCGGTAGCAGGCCACTGGCCCAGCAAGACCGGCGATGACAAATGGACCCTGTTCGAAGTCACGGCCGCGAACGGCTATGGCAACCTGCGCAGCTCCATCTGGCTTCTGCTGCAGCCACAGGGCAACCAGGTGGTAAAACCGTTGCTCTATGTACCCGGCGGCGATCGCTGCAACGACGGCGCACTACGGGTGTCCGAGGTGGGCTCCGACCGGCTGGTGTTTCTCTCGGCGGCGACGCCCTTTCGGCTGCTGAACCCGACCCGGCTCAATGAATGGCGGCTGTTCATGTTGCACCATGCCGAAAGCCGGCAGGGCAAGGTGGCGAACGGCAGCAGGCAATCCCAGGCCCCCTTTATGGACTGGAAACCCTATCTGGATGTCGCCAATGGCGCTGGCGCCTGCGCC
>JBFGZM010000304.1:0-4720 GCA_041586815.1 Marinobacterium sp.
CGTTACCATGGCGCTGAATTTATACAGCCAGGGGGTGGATCCTGAGCTGAACCTGGCCAACATGGACGAGATCGTCGAGTGCGTGAAGGCCTGTACCCAGTTGCCGGTACATCCCCGCCACCCCTACGCCGGCGAGCTGGTCTTTACGGCCTTTTCGGGCAGCCATCAGGACGCCATCCGCAAGTGCCTGGCCCGGCGTCAGAGCGATGCGCCCTGGGACGTGGCCTATCTGCCCGTCGATCCCGAGGATCTGGGCCGCGACTACCAGGCCGTGATCCGCATCAACAGCCAGTCCGGCAAGGGCGGCGTGGCCTACGTGCTGGAGCGCGAGTATGGCATCCAGATGCCGCGCTGGATGCAGATCGAGTTCAGCGCCAAAGTGCAGCAGGCCACCGAAGCCTCTGCCACCGAGCTGAATGGCGAGCAGATCTGGCACATATTCAATGAGACTTACCTGCGCCCGACCGACAGCGGTGCCCGCATTCTGGGCTATCAGCTGAGCCGTGATCAGGGGCAGGACCGCCTCAGTGCCGACATTCACTGGCAGGGCGAAACCCGCTCCGTGGCCGGCACCGGTACCGGGGTAGTGGGCGCCTTTGTTGATGCGCTGAATCGCGAGATGCTGGCGCCGGTGGTGCTGGTGGAATACAGCGAACATGCGCTGGGCGCCAGTCACGGTGAAGGGGCCGAAGCCATCAGCTTTGTGCAGATGGGGCTGAATGGCAACCGCTACAGCGGCGTGGCGGTGAGCGAGGATATCGTCACCGCCTCGCTGAATGCGATCCTCGATGCCCTGGCCAGGGGTGGCAGTGTGGCGCGGGTTGCTGCTGCCTGAGTCGGTATCAACACCTGCAAGCTGACCGAAAACGAAAAATCCCGTGCTGCGAGGCACGGGATTTTTTTCTGTCCGGTGGTTCGTATACGCTCAGAAAAAGCTTTTGCGTCGCGCCCGGGAGATCAGGATCAGCCCGGTCAGCAAAGCCATGAAGGCGCTAAAGACGACCAGTACTTCGGCCATGGTGAAACCCAGGGGCATTTCCGGTGTATAGCCGCAGGGTTCCCAGATTTCGAACACTTGCGGCAGCCACTTCTCGGGCGTGAACCAGGTCGGCAGTCCCGATTCCATGCTGCAGCTGCCTTCTATCCAGCCCCGTTCGACGCTGAGCGTGGTCCAGCTGCGTTCGAGCATGCCCAGGGTGGCAACAAAGCCCAGCAGCTGGGCCAGTTTGCGGGTGAAGGTCCAGCCGCAACCCAGGAATCCCAGTACACAGGCCAGAATAAAGCCCGCCAGCCAGAGGCGGATGTGGACACAGAGTACACAGGGCCCGTAACCCAGCTCGTACTGATAATAGAGAGCGATACCTTCGACGGTCAGGCCGAGCAGAATCATCGCCAGCCAATACCAGGCGCTGCGCCCGAGAGTCGATAGCGGGTTGAACATGGGAGGCTGTCCTCAAACAAAGTCGTTGCGCTATCTGAACACAAAAGCGCAGTTTGATTCCAGAGCCCCAATGATTCCGGCGACGCCAAATGGCGACATTCGTACCCTTCGCCTGAATGGGCGCTGCTGTTTCCCAGTGTGGCGCGTTGTCACCGTGCTACCTGCTAAGCGGTAGCGGCATTGCCGGGCGCCCGGCGCAGTGCCAGCCAGGTATTGATGCCGATGGCGCCCAGAATGGCCGAACCCCCCACCAGAGTGTGTATCGAGGTGGTTTCGCCCAGTAGCAGCCAGACCCAGATTGGGCCCAGTACCGTTTCCAGCAACAGAAACAGGCTGACCTCGGTAGAGGGCAGATAACGTGGCGCCGTCATGATCAGCAGGGTTGCCAGCGGGATCTGGAGCAGCCCCATGAGTGCGAGCCAGCCGTAGCTGGCGGGTGCCAGTGTCAGCGGGGTGGCCAGTGGCCAGCTGATGAACGCGGCAATGGCGCCGGCCAGGGCGATGACGGGAAGGCGGGGCAGGTCTCCAAAGCGCCGCAGCAGGGTAAACATCATGCCCATGCTGGCGGCCAGTGTGAGTGCGGCAAGATCTCCCAGCCACTGGCTGGCAGTACTTTCGGAACCGGCGAAGACCACCAGTACCCCTGCTATCGATACTCCGATGGCGACCCGGGTGCGCTGAAGCACATGCTCTTGCAGCAAGAGGCGGGAAAAGAGCGCGGCAAACAGGGGTGAACTGGCGAGGATCACCACGGTATTGGCAGTATTGGTATGGCTGATGGAAAACACGAACAGCCAGGTATTCACGCCGTAGAGGCTGGCAATGGCGATGCCGCCGAGCCAGAGTGCGGGAGTAGCGGGCCAGCGCTGGCGTTTGCGCCAGTACAGGCACAGCAGTCCGGTGGCCAGGCAGGTAAAGGCGCCGCGCCAAAAAGTGACGTTGTAGGAGGTACTGTCGGCCAGGCGGATCAGCAGCGCATCAAAGCTCAATACCAGTACGCCACAGGCGGCAATCAGCATGCCTCTGGCGTGGTTGTCGTGCAGTCCAGGCCGGACGTCTGTAGTTTTATCTGACGATGACATATGCAGAATCTCTCGGATCCGGGGTGTCTTGTGACATCCCCGACGTTTGACGGTTTTACAACAGCAGGCGGGCAGGTCTGAGCCTGTGCCCCCAGAAAAAGATCGCCAGGCCCCCCATGATCACGGCGGTGCCGCACCAGACGCTCAGCCCTACCTGTTCATTGTTCAGCAGGCTGCCCAGAAGCAGCGCGAATACCGGTGTGATCAGGGTGACAAGTGCCACGGTACTTGGAGGCAGTTTGCTCAGAATATGGTAATAACTGACAAAGCCGATCAGGGAGCCGAATACCGCCAGATAGAGAATGGCCCAGGGCGAGTGGCTGCTGAAGTCGAATGTCGGTGTGGTGCCGTCCAGCAGCAGCCACAGCAGGCCGTAACAGGGCAGGCTGAACAGTAGTGCACCGACGGTATGGGGCAGGGGATGAATCGCCAGTGCCTCGCGCTTGACCATGACCGCGCTGAGGCTGAATAGCAGTACCGCCAGCAGCAAGAGCGCAATACCAGGCCAGGTGTCCGCGCTCAGGGTGGTGTCGTCCGTGAAAATCCAGCCCAGTCCCGCCAAGGCGATGATGCAGGCCAGCCAGCGGTGCGGTGCCAGTGGTGCTTCGCGCAGCAGTACCTGTGCCATCAGTGCAGACAGCACCGGTGACAAGCCGAAGATCACCGAGATCAGCCCGGAGGGCACAAAGCGCACCGCCATATAGGTGGAACTCATGGCGCCGAAAACACCCAGGGTCGCGTACGCGTAGGATTTGAGTGCGCCGCGATGCCATGGCAGGTCCAGTCGCAACCCGCGCACCAGCAGCCAGCCCAGCACGGCGGCTATGCCCATGCGTAGCCAGGCGGCCATAAGCGGGTTCACGGTTTCGCTGCTCCAGGCAACGCCCAGTGGGGTCGTGGCCCAGATCGCCAGTACGGCGAGATAGGCGCCTGGTACGGACATCTGTTTCTCCTTGTCGTGTACGGAAACTCCCTGTTTCCGAAGCCATTGATGGCGCCTGAGACCCGGAAATGAGAAGGCCGCAAGCATGAGCGCTGCGGCCTCGGCCCCCCCGGTCACTGACGTTAACCGGTCAGTAACCGACCGCAGATGGCCGCACGCAGCGGGCCAGGGGGGCCCGCCAGAATGGTGCGCACTTGCGGATGAACGGATAGGGGATCATAGGCAAATCCAGTAAAGTGAAACGGGATCATGCGTCTTGACCGGCGACAGGGTCAACCCTGATGCGCACTATTTTGGTCATCGTGCCCTGTATGGGTGCAAATATTGATGATACCGGCAAAGTGCGAGGGGGTGTCATGCCGCAAACGTCGCCCGGCGTCGCTCAAGCGACGTCGGGCAGGTGGGTTAGACCGCAAGCGGCCAGATTGGCGTCGGTCGCAGGGGATCGTCGTCGGGGTTGTCGCAGTCAATGCGACGTTGCAGATAGTCCAGAATCACGCCGGGAATATCATTGTTGATCGAGCCCAGGCCCCGGTTGCCGAACAGACGATTGAACTCCAGTACGAAGGGGTAGCCGTCCACCATGGCGATATCGAATCCGGCATGGTCGATTTCAAGCGCCGTGGCCAGGCGCTGCACCAGCTCAAGCGCAGCAGCGGGCAGCGGGCTGTTGTCGATCTGACCACCGCGGGACAGATTGTTGTGGAAACCCTGCTCGGACTGCCGGCGCCAAAACCCGCCCAGCACGCGGTCGCCAACCCAGACGATGCGCAGGTCGCGATCAATGGGCAGAAACTCCTGCACATAGAGGCTCGGCGTCAGGCTGAGGTAGTGCTGCCAGTCGGCGTGGTTCTCGATCAGGAAAACGCCTTCGCCCATGGAGCTTTTCGGGATCTTGGCAACGAAAGGCAGCGCCATCTGCTGCCAAAGGTGCCCGGCGGAGACCGGATCGTTCGGGGCCATGAGTGTCCAGGGTACATGCTCGGGAGCCACGCTCATAAAGGCGCGGGTCATCTCTATCTTGTTGTGACCGAGCATGTAGGAGGCAAGGCTCGGGAAGATTCGCCGCTTCAGGGCGAATACCACCGGGTTGACCTGCCAGTACTCCGGAAACAGCACCCAGTCAGCTTCCTTGATTCTGGGGAGCTGGCTGAAGAAGAGTTCCGGCTTGATGTAGTTTGTCTCGGGAAGGCGCAGGGTGCGAAAAGCGTCGAACGACACCAGTTTCATACATGGGCAAGCTCAATGGTAAAG
>JBFGZM010000305.1:0-4712 GCA_041586815.1 Marinobacterium sp.
ATTTTGGCCAACCGACTATTAAAGATGGTGATCTCCGTGACCGAAAAGGTGACCTCAGACGTCAGCACCTTCCAGGGTTTGATCCTGGCTCTGCAGCAATACTGGGCAGAGCAGGGCTGTGTCATTGTTCAGCCGCTGGATATGGAAGTTGGTGCAGGCACCTTCCATCCGGCGACCTTCCTGCGTTCCATCGGCCCCGAGTCCTGGCGCTCGGCCTATGTACAGCCAAGCCGCCGCCCGACCGACGGCCGTTATGGCGAGAACCCCAACCGCCTGCAGCACTACTACCAGTTCCAGGTTGTGATCAAGCCGTCACCCGACAACCTGCAGGAGCTCTACCTCGGCTCGCTGCAGCGCATGGGTCTGGATCTCAACGTACATGATGTCCGCTTTGTCGAAGACAACTGGGAGTCGCCGACCCTCGGCGCCTGGGGCCTGGGCTGGGAAGTCTGGCTCAACGGCATGGAAGTGACGCAGTTCACCTATTTCCAGCAGGCCGGTGGCCTGGAATGCTACCCGGTGACCGGTGAAATCACCTATGGCCTGGAGCGTATCGCCATGTACCTGCAGGAAGTCGACAGCGTCTACGACCTGATCTGGGCGCGTCACCCTGATGGCAGCGTTGTGACCTACGGTGACGTATACCACCAGAACGAGGTGGAACAGTCGACCTACAACTTCGAGCACGCCGATGTCGACACCCTGTTTGGCAACTTCGATTTTCACGAGCGCGAATGCAACAAATTGCTGGCACTGGAGACTCCGCTGCCGCTGCCAGCCTATGAGCAGGTATTGAAAGCGTCCCACACCTTCAACCTGCTGGATGCGCGCCATGCGGTCTCGGTGACCGAGCGTCAGCGCTATATCCTGCGTGTGCGCACCCTGGCTCGCGATGTTGCCGCCGCGTATTTCAACGCCCGCAAGGCATTGGGTTTCCCGCTCGCAGCACCCGATATTCGTGAAGAAGTACTCGCCGCCTGTGCCGAGGAGTCCCACTGATGACCAAGGATTTTCTGTTTGAACTGGGCACCGAAGAGCTGCCCCCCAAGGCACTGCTGAAACTGTCTGAAGCGCTGGAAAGCGAAATCCGCAAGGGTATTGAAGCTGTGCTTGGCCAGGGTGCTGCCGACCTGCTCAAGCCCGCCGTATTCAAATCGTTTGCCGCCCCCCGCCGCCTCGCGCTGCTGGTCGAGCAGCTCTGCAGCGAAGTGCCGGCCAGCGAGTTCTTCGTACAGGGGCCGCCGGCCCGTATCGCCTTTGACGCCAGTGGCGCGCCCAGCAAGGCGCTGGAAGGCTTTGCCCGCAAGTGTGGCACCAGCGTCGACCAGTTGACCGAGATGGATGGCAAGATGTGCTTTCGCCAGGTCAGCGCCGCCACGCCGCTGACCGACGCGCTGCCGGGCATCATTGCCCAGGCGCTCGACAAGCTGCCGATCCCCAAGCGCATGCGCTGGGGTGCATCCCGTACCGAGTTTGTGCGCCCGGTCAAATGGGTCGTCATGCTGTTCGGTGACCAGGTGCTGGACTGCGAGATCATCGGCTTGCAGTCAGGTCGCAAGACACGCGGACACCGCTTCCACTACAACCATGAAATCGAACTGATCGCACCGTCGGACTACGAGCAGGTGCTGCACGAGCAGGGCTATGTCATCGCCGACTTCGCCAAGCGCCGTGAACTTATCCGCTCGCAGCTGCTGAGTGAAGCCGCCACAATCGGTGGCCAGGTGGTGATCGAACCGGCCCTGCTGGATGAAGTGACTGCCCTCAACGAATGGCCCGTTGCACTGACGGGTCGCTTCGAAGAGCGTTTTCTGGAGGTCCCGTCCCAGGCACTGATTTCCAGCATGGCGGACAACCAGAAGTACTTCCATCTGCTGGACGGCAAAGGCCAGCTAATGCCGTACTTCATCACCGTGGCCAACATCCAGTCGAAGGAGCCGCAACAGATTATCCAGGGCAACGAGAAGGTGATTCGTCCGCGCCTGGCCGATGCCGCCTTCTTCTTCGAGACCGACAAGAAGACGTCCCTGGCCGAGCGCTGCGACAAACTCGAATCCATCGTGTTCCAGAAAGACCTGGGCAGCCTGCACGCCAAGACCCGGCGCGTTGCGCACCTGGCAAGCTTTATCGCCAGCCGCCTCGGCAGCAATCCACAATGGGCTGAACGTGCGGCACTGCTGTCCAAGTGCGACCTGGTCACCGAGATGGTACTGGAGTTCCCGGAACTTCAGGGTCTCATGGGCTACCACTATGCGCTCAATGATGGCGAGCCGACAGACGTTGCCCTGGCGCAGAACGAGCAGTACATGCCCAGGTTCGCCGGCGACCAGCTGCCTGAAACCCTCACCGGTGCGGCCGTCGCCATTGCCGACCGCCTCGACACCCTGACAGGGCTTTTCGGCATCAACCAGCCACCCACCGGATCCAAGGACCCCTTTGCGCTGCGTCGAGCCACGGTTGGCGTGCTGCGCATCATGGTTGAAAAGGAGCTGGACCTGGATCTGGCAGAGCTGCTCAAGGTTGCCGCCGATGGTCACGCCAGCCTGCCGGCTCGGGACGGGCTCGAAGAACGTGTACTCGACTTCATGCTGGACCGTCTGCGCGCCTGGTATGAAGACCGCGATATCGCCGTGGAAACCTTCCTCGCAGTGCACGCGCTCAAGCCGACCCGTCCGCTGGATTTTGACCGTCGCGTGCGCGCCGTTGCGCACTTCCGCACACTGCCCGAAGCCGATGCTCTGGCCGCCGGTAACAAGCGTGTCAGTAACATTCTGAGCAAGCAGGAAGCAGGTAGCGGTACCGTCGTGACAGAATCCCTGCTGCAGGAAGCGGCTGAGAAAGAGCTGTTTACTCGCGTTCAGGCCATGCAGGTCGAGCTGCAGCCGGCCTTTGAGAGCGGCGACTATCAGACCGCACTGGAACAGCTTGCAGGTCTGCGGACCGTCGTCGATCGCTTCTTCGATGAAGTGATGGTGAACGCCGATGACGAGGACGTGCGCAGCAACCGGCTCGCACTGCTGTCGCAGCTGCGGGGACTCTTTCTGGGTGTGGCCGATATTTCTGTTATCGGCAGCTAAGTTTCAGCTTGCCGAGATTAGCGCCTGAGATACGAGGCGCTTTTCAGAGAGCCTATACAAAACCCGCCATTCGGCGGGTTTTCTGTTTTTGCTCAGGGGCACAGGCACAACCGTGCAGGGTAGAAAACCAGGCCAGCACATCCTGGGTGCCAGGAGGTTCCACGTGGAACACTGCTATCTCATCCCCTGTTACGTCTGACGAATTTCGCGTCAGGCACAGGATCGGGTCCTGTTTTGCTTCCAGAATGGCAATAAATGTCCAGGCAGATTGCCCACCAGAGCCCCCAGCATTACCAGACCAATACTCAGCAACAGAACCGGCGTAAGCGGTTCCCCGAACAGTGGCACAGCGAGCCCGGTGGCCAGAGCTGGCACCAGAGCCATCAATGCCCCCATGCGCGTAGCGCCCAGCAACTGTACTGCTCGCACATAGAAAACCATCTGCACGATGGTGGCCAGCACCCCCTGGTAAAAGCCCTGCCCAAGAATCAATAGCCAGCCTTGTTCGACCAGCTGCTGTGAATAGCCGATCAAATACACCGGAAGGTAAAGCCCGCCTGCCACCATGACAACACCGACGGTAGCGGTCCATGCCGGGATATTCCAGGCCCGCAGCAGCACCGTATAGGACGCCCAAAATATGCAGGCGACGATAAAGCAAAGATCACCCGACCAGTAACGGCTGGACTCAAACAGCGTATCTGCAAGCAGCACACCGATCCCCAGGGTACTGATTCCGATGCCCAGCCAGACGAGGATCGGCTTGCGCTCCGAGGCGAACACAAAGGCCATCACAGCAATCATCACCGGCATCAGGCCTGGCAAAAGAAGGGCGGCATGGGTTGCGGGCGCGCGCTCAAAGCCGGCATAGACGAAAGCACCATAGGCCAGCCCACCAATCAGCCCCAGCAACAGAATGCGTCTGTTCAGCAGGTCCCGTCGCTTGCGCCAGGCCAGCGGAGCCAGCAACAGGAAAGCCGTACCAAAACGTACAGCCAGCATGTCCATCATGGAAAGCGAAGCCAGGGCACCTGCACGGGAAACAAGGATAAAGCCACTCCAGATCAGCACGGCACCGAAGGCGTAGAGCAACCCCGCCGTCAGCCGAAAGCGGCAGTGAATTGTCAGTGCTGTCATGCCCAAAACCCGCCTGCGCTATAGAGATCACACCAAGTCTAGGGCTTGATACATTTCATTAATAATGAATAATAAAGAACCCAATCATCATATTTTATGAACATAATCAGCCACGATGGATATTTCCGATCTTCTGATTTTCAAGGCTGTCGTCGACAGCGGCGGCATTTCGAAAGCGGCCGAGCAACTGCACCGTGTTCCGTCCAACGTGACTGCGCGGATACAGAAGCTCGAACAGGAACTGCGCCAACCATTATTTCTGCGCGAGAAAAACCGCCTCAAGATAACACCGGCCGGCACACGACTGCTGAACCACGCCGATCGACTGATTCGCCTCAGGCAGGAGGCCATTGATGATCTCACCAATCCCGAACCCGGTGGTCTGCTGCGCATCGGTTCCATGGAGAGTACGTCGGCCGCCCGCCTGCCGGCCATACTGAGTGCTTACCACCGTTCCTTCCCCCAGGTCGATATCGAACTTAGAACCGGCGCCTCGGG
>JBFGZM010000306.1:0-4679 GCA_041586815.1 Marinobacterium sp.
CTCCCATAGTTTGTTTTTTGCCGTTACTGACGCAACACCCTGTCGGCAAAGCTGCCGGTTTAGCGCCTCTGATCCGGGGCTTGGCGGTGTATAACCAGACTATGGGTAGCCATAACGCACAACAATTGATGTTTTTTTTCGTTACTGGTAAAAGATATTAACCAATTGGAACAGGGGTAAGATCCTTTTGCCGGTTTCGAATATCTGTACTGTTACGCAGCTCCGTTTTTAAGACCGATGCAAGGAAAGCCGATGGCGGGTTTGATTGATTTTCGTACACTACCGCCGCTTAAGGCGCTAAAGGGTTTTGAGGCCGCTGCGCGACTGTTAAGTGTGCGCGGGGCTGCAGAGGAGCTCAGCGTAACCCATCCGGCGGTGAGTCATCAGTTGCAGGTCTTGGAGCAGGATCTGGGGGTAAAATTGTTCGCCCGCGAGGGGCGAAATATCGTCCTGACCACTGCCGGTGAAACCTACTATGCCTGTGTGAAGAGTGCGCTGGAGCAACTTGCGCTGGGTTCTGCCGAGATAAGGCACAAGGCTCAGAAACCTGCACTCAGACTCCAGTCCTACATCACCTTTTCTATCCGTTGGCTGGCTCCTCGACTGACCCGTTTTCGCAGCCAGCATCCTGATGTTGAGTTGCACCTGACCACTTCAGGCAACGGCTGGGAGTTCGATGAGGCCCATGCCGATATCGGCATTATTTACCAGCGTGAACCCTTGCCGGATCATTTGCATTGGGTGAAGCTGTTTGACTCGGAGCTTTTTCCTGTCTGCAGCCCCACATTGCTGGCCGGGCGAACCAGTCAGCTCACACCAAAAGACCTGGCTTCCTACCCGTTGCTTACCGTTTATACAGAACAGAAACACTGGAACTGGCATCGCTGGTTCAGTGCCATCGGCGTGGAAGACCACCGGACCCTGTCGCCTGTGGTGGTGGATACTTTGATTGTAGCGCTGGAGATGGCTGGCAACGGCCAGGGTGTCGCGCTGGTGAATGGCCCACTGGTAAACGATGATCTGGCTTCCGGCCGTCTGGTGCGTCCAATTGAGCAGCGGGTCGATGCGGAAGGTTCCTGGGGTGTCGTTTGTCGCAAGGATATGGTCGGCAACCCCCAGGTTCAGACCTTTATTCACTGGCTCCAGCAAGAAATATGAGACAAATTTCAAGAGCAGGTTAATAACCTGCTCTGCAAAACGGTTCACTAATATCGATAGTCGGGAATTCGGCGCCTGGCACTGTACCGTAATCGGTGGATACAGGTGTCAGCAGGAGCCCGCTGCGCGGGCGAATAGTGCCTTGGCGGGCACCGGATTCGCCCGGGAATCGGGCTTCTGGCCATTTCCAGCGCTGCACCGGCTGATGATGGCTTTGTCCCCAGGGTTAAAACGTGCTGATGAAACAGGGTGTACTGTTCTGTTTTATCGTCGCCCTCGCGAGTCAGGCTGAAGTGTGTAAATTTCCTTGTCTTTCAGTGAGTTGTGTTTTTCAGTGGTTATGCATCCTTGCACCACTGCATGGGGCCGGTACCAACTATGAAAACCATCACCGGCTGAACATGTTCGATAACAGTTTTACCTGACGCCTCAGTGTAATGCACTCAAATCATTAACATTGCGAGCGGGTTGCAGATAACCCGACATCAACAGCGCTGCTTCCCAGAGTTTGGTTGCCTACAAACCGTGGATCGAACGCTTGGCGAGAGAAAATTTTTCGCACCAGTGGTTCGAAATACTCTAACGGTTTGGTTGGATAATCTGGATCAAAGGATATCTGATCATATTTTTCACAGAAGTCCACACAGCTCTGATACCAGGGATGGTCCTTGTATCGTTCTCGCTCCAGACGATCGCCGCCATAATGATGGATGAAGTAGTAATTCTGGAATATGCCATGCTGATTGACAATCCAGGTGACCTCAGGACGCACATAGGGGCGCAGAATCGCAGCGGCATACTGCGAGTGGTTATAGGGTGCGAGATCATCGCCAATATCGTGCACCAGGGCTGCCAGCACCAATTCTTCATCTGCACCGTCTGCTTCGGCGCGGGTGGCTGCTTGCAGTGAATGCGTCAAGCGGCTGACCTTATACCCTGAAAGTGTTTGTTCCAGAGCGTGCATTTTTTCTATAATCCGGTCAGCCAGACCGCTTGCATACTCCGCTTCCAGCTTTTCCAGGAACTCATATTCTTCCTGGGTTCCATCTTTCATTTGTATGAAGTCTACGGTTTCCACGGCAATGTCTCCTGAGTACTTATTGAGTCAGCTTACGTTTCAGAGCACGATAAATGCCCTTTGGGGTATCGATGTCGATATAACAACCTTGCAGGTGACGATTCCCCTCTCTCGTATCGAATCCCGTACGACCGTGTAGCACGCGAGTATTATGGAACATCTGTATTTCTCCTTCCTCGAGCCGGAATTTCCACTCGTAGGCAGGGTCAGAAAGCAGTTGGCCGAGGCGCTTTCGGGCCCTGTGAAACTTGCTCGTATCACTACTGCTGAGCAGGGGCAGATAGTCCAGGCGCGGGCTGTAAGTCACCCCGGTAACCCGTCCCATGTAATCGGTCTGGATCACGGTCTGCCGCTCAACAAGCTCGATTTCACGTTCTACATGGCGGTAACGTACAGGTACCTTGGCAAGCAGCTCGAAGCCTTCCGGATCTTCCTCTTTCAGTTGCTTCAATACTGCCAGACTATCGACAAGCGTTGAAAGACCTCCACTCGTCTCATTTACCAGGCAATGCAGCAGCTGGATGCCAGGCATCGGTGAGCGGTAGGGGTTGTCTGTGTGTGGTGCTAACGACACGCTACGATAAGCGAGGTCATTGGAGTTCGGGCGTGAGTAAACCTCAAAGTAGGGGCCGAAGTTGGTCGTGCGCACATGACCAAATTTTTCCGCTACGCGCAGAATGGCATCGGCTTCGTTTGGCACACCCTTGATGATGATGAGACCGTAGGTTATGAAACGATCAATGGCATCAATCAGCCCGTCGGTGGAATCCAGGCTGGCCAGCTGAACTTTAAAAACCGACTTGTCGATATCGGCTTTCCAGGCTTTTTGTTCTGGAGTGCCATCGTTTTTGTCGAAATCAGGCAGGAATCTGTCGGTATCATACAGGCCGGAGTAACCATCAGTAAAAACAAGGCTTAACTGACCCGCATCTATAAAGCTTGCTTGGGTTAGTGCAAGGTCTTCTGGTAAGTTATGTGGGTTAAATAATCGCTGTTGGGTGGCATGGTCAAGATTATCCTCATCTTGACAACGTTCCCTTAACCAGAGTGCAGGCAGTTCATATGACTGACCCTGCGCCGTTGCTATAACAGAGATAGGATCATGCCTTACCGTGTACTGAATCTCACACATGATGTGCTCCTGAATGTTTGCGAGCTCAGTATCAGCAAACTAGAGGCTGATTTACAGTCGGCAAAAGTTAATAAACTACATAAAGATTTCTTATAATGAGAGAAAAAGACCTGCCATCGCTGAAGTCACTGGCCGCTTTTGAGGCAACATTGCAACTTGGGTCCATTACAGCGGCAGCGGCAGAGCTGGGAATCAGCCAGCCCCTGGCTTCGCAGCGGATCCGGGCACTGGAGGATATGCTGGGGTGTGTGCTGATTGACCGTTCCACCAAACCCGTGCAGGCGACGCCCCTTGGACGGTATTTTTTCAGACAGGTGGCCGGGGCTGTGTCCAGCATTGATTCGGCGGTAAAGGACGTAAAACGGCGGGCAAGTCAATCAAAACCCAAGGTAAGTATTGCCGGAGAGTTTGGCATTACGTTTTTCTGGATTATGCCCAGGTTGCAACGGCTGCAAGAGCACTTTCCCCATGTTCAGTTTGAAATTCAGCCAACCGGCAGTCTTCATGATCTTCTGATGGTGGATGCTGATATTACGTTCTTGTTTGGACAGTTTGGAGGAACATATAAATTCGAGAAACAGATTATTGGTGAGAGCGTTCGACCGGTTTGTTCTCGAGAGTTTGCAGAGAAGTTTAAGCTTCATCCCGGTAGCTACATATACGAGACAAGGAAATATCCACTTCTCCATATGGATAACAATAACACCAGTTGGCTTGACTGGAACGACTGGTCAAGGATATTGAATCTTCCAGCCAATACTGAACCTGTACCCTTCTATTTTCACAACTATCCACTGCTTTTGGACGCCGTCAAAGCAGGCAAGGGAATCGGTTTGGGCTGGGCAGGGCTAATAGAGCCAATGATTAATGATGGCACTATTGTTCCACTGGGTCCCGAAATAACCAGCACCAATCGAGGTTACAAAATTTGCTCGAATTATTACAATACTCACCTGGTGCAGAATATTATTGACTGGTTCATTGCCGAAGTATGAGTCGTGGTGCTGGCCAACCGGGTGCTTAGTATGGGTTGTCAGCCTGTTTTCGGGGGAGCTAATACAAGGCTGCTTTTCTCCTGCATGGGATTGAGCCCTGGCAGACTGCCTGTAGCCAGATTCCTTCCAGAGAAATTTCATGCCACCCAGGTGATACGCGGTTTGTTTGATGCGTAGATGACCTGAACTTGGCGACCTAAACGGCGCCAAGTCCTCAGGACACGGCGCCGTGCATGTGTGGCTTATTCGCGATGATCCTGCAATACCATTTCGGCACCTTTCTCTGCCACCATCATGGTCGGCGCATTGAGGTTGC
>JBFGZM010000307.1:0-4665 GCA_041586815.1 Marinobacterium sp.
CCAACTTCCTGGGCGCGACGAAACTCGCCACGCAGATTATAGAAGCGCCGCAGCCCCACCAGCACCGAGAACAGCTGCGGCGCTTCCCCCAGCCGGCGCGCCAGAGTCAGCGCTCTGCTGTAAGTGCCTTCCACCTCCGGCGCGGCATAGCCCAGGTTCGCCATGTAGATAGGGCCGAGCACGACCTGCAGCGCAAGCTCGTCATGATCCCGCTGCGCGGATTCCGGCAGCCCGTTCAGCAGCTCCAGTGCCCGTTCCAGATGGGCGATGGCCTCCTGGTTTGCCGAACGCTGCGCCGCCTGGTGGCCCGCACATTGCAGGTACTCCACGGCCTTCTGTCGATTGTCGCTGTGGCTGTAGTGCCAGGCCAGTTCGCTGCAATGCTGCTCGATACTGTCCTCGAACAGCATTTCCATGGCCTGGGCGGTACGTTCGTGCAACTGGCGGCGCTGCTCCAGCAGCAGGGTGCCATAGGCCACCTGCTGCGTCAGACCGTGCTTGAAGGTATATTCAATGTCGGGAAAGGCCGGATGTTCGAAAATGAACTCGCCAGCCTGCAGCCGCGCCAGTCCCTGTCGCAACAGATCTTGCGGTTGCTCAACCACCCGGTTCACCAGGCTCCAGGTAAAATCCTTGCCGATCACTGCCAGGGTTTGCAGCAAAGTTTTCTGCGCCGCCGGCAAGCGGTCGATACGGGCAGACAGCACACCCTGCACCGTGGTGGGTATATGCAGATCCGCCGGTGTCTGCTCCAGACAGTAGTGACCGGCACTGCCGCGCAACGACTGTTCTTCCACCAGCGTCTGCACCACCTCCTCGATAAAAAAAGGGTTGCCACCGGTCTGGGCGAGAATGCGGGGCTTGAGCTCAACCAGGGAGGCATTGCGCCCCAGCAGCACATCCAGCAGCTCAGCCGTTTCCTGCTGCCCGAGCGGTTCGAGCCGCAACTGGGTATAACACGGGCTGTGCTCCCAGTCATGACGGAATTCCGGCCGGTAGTTCACCAGCAGCAGTATGCGCTGCGTATCCACGCGCGTGCGCAGGTACTCCAGAAACACCTGGGTTTCGGCATCCAGCCACTGCAGATCCTCGAACACCAGCTGCAGCGGTTGCTTGACGCTTTCACGCTGCAGCACACGCCACAGTGCATCGAAGGTGCGGCTGCGGCGCAGGCCGGCATCCATCTGCGCCAGGGGCGAATTCGGCTCGGCCAGGCCCAGCAGATAAAACAGGTAGGGCAGGCAGTCTTCCAGAGCACGGTCCAGCGTCAGGACCTTGCCGGTGATTACCTCGCGACGACGACGCTCATCCTCCTGGGAGCCGAACTGCAGGTATGCATGCAGCAACTCGATCAGCGGCCGGTAGGCAAATGCCTTGCCGTGGGAGACGGAAAAGGTTTCCAGCACCTGGCAGGTCTTTTCCGACTCCAGGGTGAATTCGTAGAACAGACGTGACTTGCCGACCCCGGGCTCGCCCACCACCCCCACGACCTGCCCCTGTCCGGCACAGGCCTGCTGTAGCGCGCGCTGCAGCTGTTCCAGTTCCGGCCGACGCCCGACAAAAGGCACCAGGCCGCGGCTCGCGGCCACCTGCAAACGGGTACGCAAAGGCCCGAGTCCCAGCACCTCAAAGGCCTGCTGGGGCTCTGACATGCCCTTGACCGGCGTTACCCCCAGTGGTCTGAAAGCCAGGTAACCGTCAGTGAGCCGGTAGGTCGACTCGCTGACGACAATGGACCCCGGGATCGCGATACCCTCCATTCGCGAAGCGATGTGGATAGTCTGCCCCACCGGGTCATAATCCGTGTGCAGGCTGTCGGTGCGAATAGATCGCACCACTACCTCACCGGTGTGAATGCCAACCCGGATCTGCAGCGGTATACCCTGCTCCAGACGCAATCGGTCAGCATACTGGCGCATCGCATCCTGCATGCGCAGCGCCGCATACAGCGCCCGCTGCGGGTGATCCTCATGGGCAATAGGCGCGCCGAACAGCGCCAGAATGCCATCCCCGAGCGACTTGGCGACGTAACCCTCGTAGTGATGCACCGCCTCCATCATCAGCGCCAGCACCGGATCGATCAGATGGCGTACCTCCTCCGGGTCGAGCCCCTGAATCAGCGCAGTGGAACCGGCCATGTCGGCAAAAAGCACACTGATGGTCTTGCGTTCGCCACTGCCGGCGCTGCGGCTCTTCAAGGCAGCCTGCTCGGCCAGGATTCGCTCGGTCAGATGGGCAGGGGTATAGGCAATAGGCGCCGACTGGCGGGCCTCAGTAGCCGCTGAACCTTCAGTGGCTGCGCTCGTGCCGCCCTGGGCGGCACCGCATTCACTGCAGAACTTGGCGGCCATCGTAACGCCATGGCCGCAGGCCGGACACCTGATTTCAAGCGGTCTGTGGCACTGGCCACAGACTGCCGCATCCGGCGGATTATCAAAGGCACAATGACGGCAGATCATGAGGATCTATCCACTCTCCGGGAGCCACCCGCGTATCGGTCAGCCCCGTGAAGACGCCTGCTATGTCACTCCGTTGAAGACAGGAAGCCTATGGCGTTACGCAGCGCCTTGATTCGGTGGCCAACCCCACGCTGCTACGTTTTGCCTGGCCAACATATATAAGAGCATAGTCCGCTTTGGCGCTGCGCCTGCGAATCACATCGTCCAAATGGGGCTTGATTTACCCGCTCCAAGCGCCTGTAATCAACTGCACCCCGCGACGGCAACAAGACAGCGCAAGGTGCGCCGCCTGATAACCCGAGCCCCTATTCACCAATGGAGAACAGTCCCATGACCCATGATGTTGTTGTACTGAGCGCAACCCGATCCGGCATTGGCACCTTTGGCGGCGGCCTCAGCCAGATCGAACCTGCAGAACTGGCCGGCCAGGTGATGAAGGCCGCAGTACAGCGCTCCGCCGTGGACCCGCAGCAAATCAACTACGTGACCGCCGGCCATTGTATCCCCACTGACGCCCGTTTCGCCTATGTGGCCCGCGTTGCCTCCATCCAGGCAGGCCTGCCAATGGAATCTGTTGCCATGGCAGTGAACCGCCTGTGCAGCTCGGGCCTGCAGGCCATCGTGTCTACCGCCCAGTCAATCATGCTGGGTGACTGCGACTACGGCATTGGAGGTGGTGTGGAAGTGATGTCCCGTGCAGGCTACCTGTCGCCGGCCATGCGTTCAGGTGCCCGCATGGGCGATACCGCCATGATCGACATGATGGTGGCGACCCTCAACGACCCCTTCGGCGTCGGCCATATGGGCATCACCGCCGAAAACCTGGCGGAAAAATGGGGACTTAGCCGCGAAGACCAGGATGCCGTGGCTGTGGAATCCCACCGCCGTGCAGCGCTGGCCATTGAGGAAGGACGCTTCAAGTCCCAGATCACGCCAGTCATCCTGAAAACGCGCAAGGGCGACATCCAGTTCGAGACCGACGAACACGTCAAACCCGGCACCAGCATGGATACACTGGCCAAAATGCGACCGGCGTTCAAGAAAGACGGCAGCGTCACGGCCGGCAATGCCTCGGGGCTAAACGATGGCGCCGCCTTCATGGTACTGGCCAACGCCGATACCGCCGCCAAATCCGGACAAGCGCCCCTGGCCCGGCTGGTGTCGTACGCGGTTGCAGGCGTGCCCAACCACATCATGGGAGAAGGCCCGATACCGGCGTCCCTGCTGGCGCTGAAAAAGGCCGGCCTGAGCCTCAGTCAGATGGATGTGATCGAATCCAATGAAGCCTTCGCCGCCCAGGCTCTTGCGGTCGCCAAAGGACTGGAGCTGGACCCGGCCAAAACCAACCCCAACGGCGGCGCCATCGCCCTGGGTCATCCCATCGGTTGTTCCGGCGCCTTTATTGCAACCAAGGCGATCTACGAACTGCACCGCACAGGTGGCAAATACGCCCTGGTGACCATGTGCATTGGTGGTGGTCAGGGGATCGCGGTAATATTTGAGCGGCTCTGATTTGATACTCGCGTGTGAGATACTCGCGTGTGAACTGGGCTCTTGCAGATTTTAAAGCTTTGCCAGAGCCCTGCCACTCTCCCCATCGGTTGTTCCGGCCGTTTACCCTTTCCATCGCCACCAAGGCGATCTACGAACTGCACCGCACAGGTGGCAAATACGCCCTGGTGACCATGTGCATTGGTGGTGGTCAGGGGATCGCGGTAATATTTGAGCGGCTCTGATTTGATACGCGCGTGTGAGATACTCGCGTGTGAACTGGACTCTTGCAGATTTTAGAACTTTGCCAGAGCCCTGCCACTCTCCCCATCGGTTGTTCCGGCCGTTTACCCTTTCCATCGCCACCAAGGCGACCTGCGAGCTGCACCGCACAGGTGGCAAATACGCCCTGGTGACCATGTGCATCGGTGGTGGTCAGGGGATCGCGGTAATATTTGAGCGGCTCTGATTTGAGTTTGTAGCGTGGATTAGCATCGCGAACGGCACCTTGCCGGAAATGACACGGAGTTCTGTGCGATGCGTAACCCACCAGGTCCAGGCTCGCGGCCATCAATGACTCGTGGCCACACTTGCCGCACTAGAAGGCTCGCTGACGCCGGAGGCAAAGCCGCGTCGCCCCACCATGGCCACGGCAACGGTGGCGATGGCGCCGGGAATCGCCAGGACGATGAAGTTGACATGGTGCGGCAACGCC
>JBFGZM010000308.1:0-4665 GCA_041586815.1 Marinobacterium sp.
AATCCGCCATCTGCTGCCCAGATCAAGGGCCTGGATATCCAGGAATGGGGCGAGCTGGGTTTCCTGAGCTCGCTGGACGCAGTTGCCGCCGACGGCAATTGGGATTCGCTGTTGCCGACAGTGGTCAGTGATGTGATGAAATACGACGGTCATTATGTCGCTGTGCCTGTCAACGTGCATCGTGTCAACTGGCTCTGGGCCAACCCTGAAGCCTTCAAAAAGGCCGGCGTTGAAATCCCCACAACCTGGGCGCAGATGATCGAGGTCGGCCCCAAACTCAAGGCCGCGGGTATTATTCCCCTGGCCCACGGCGGCCAGGCCTGGCAGGACGCCACCACCTTTGAAGCCATTGCGCTGGCAGAAGGTGCAGACTTTTACCGCAAGGCCTTTGTAGAACATGACGAAGCAACCTTGCAGGGCGAAACCATGGTGAAAGTGCTCACGACTTTCAAACAGCTGCGTGACCTTATCGATGCGGATTCCAGCGGTCGCGACTGGAACGTGGCAACCTCGATGGTGATTAACGGTCAGGCGGCCATGCAGATCATGGGTGACTGGGCCAAGGGTGAGTTCACCGCCGCCGGCAAGACGCCGGGCACCGATTATGTCTGTATGCCTGCGCCGGGTACTGCGCAGATGTTCACGTTCAACATCGACAGCCTGGCGATGTTCACGCAGTCCGAAGACAACCGCCAGCAGGCACAGCAGGATCTCGCCAAAATGGTGATGGAACCCAAGTTTCAGGAAACCTTTAACCTGAACAAGGGGTCGATTCCCGCCCGCCAGGGCATGGACCGCACACCCTTCGACAGCTGCGCCCATGACTCCATGGATGCCTTCACCGTCAGCGCCGAGAAGAGCACCCTGGTGCCGAGCATGGCCCATGGCATGTCCACCAGCTCCCGCGTGCAGGGTGCTATCTATGATGTCGTGACCAACTACTTCAACGCCAGTGACATCACTGCCGAGCAGGCCGCCGAAAAGCTGGCCCGCGCTGTAAACGCCAGTCTGTGACAGGTGGCGGCCACTGATCCGGCTCCCGGGTCAGTGGCCGCGTTGAACCCCCCTCAATCGGTACCCTCTTATGAATCCGAAAACCCTCTCACTGCCCGATACCGGGACAGTGCGTCCGGTTGCGCTCCGGCTGCAGGACAGGCTGGCGGCACAACTGCCCAAGCTCGTGCTGGCGCCGACCGTCATCGTCACCCTCGTGGCCGTGTATGGCTACATGATCTGGACCGGCCTGCTGTCCCTGACCAGCTCACGCATTCTGCCTGTGTGGAAGTTTATTGGCACTGACCAGTACAGCAAGCTGCTGGAAAATGACCGCTGGGGCGTCGCGGTTGAAAACCTGATTGTCTTCGGCGGTCTCTTTATTCTGATCTGTCTGGCGCTGGGCGTGCTGATGGCCATCCTGCTGGATCAGAAAATCCGCGCTGAAGGTGCACTGCGCACCATTTATCTGTACCCCATGGCGATTTCATTCATCGTCACCGGTACCGCCTGGAAGTGGCTGCTCAACCCCGGCCTGGGGTTACAGAAAACCCTCCGTGACTGGGGCTTCGAAAGCTTCACCTTTGACTGGCTGGTTAACCCTGACATGGTCGTTTACTGCCTGGTCATTGCGGCGGTCTGGCAATCCTCCGGCTTTGTGATGGCGTTGTTCCTGGCGGGACTGCGTGGCGTTGACCAGGAAATGATCAAGGCGGCCCAGCTTGATGGCGCCAGCATGCCCATGATCTACCGGCGTATTATTTTGCCGAGCCTGAAGCCCGTCTTCTTCAGTGCCTTCGTGATTTTGTCCCATATCGCCATCAAGAGTTTCGACCTGGTGGCAGCGCTCACCGGCGGCGGCCCCGGTTATGCCTCGGACCTGCCCGCGACCTTCATGTACCAGCACGCCTTCACCCGCGGCCAGATGGGCCTGGGTGCGGCCAGCGCCATGCTCATGCTCGGCGGTGTGCTCGCCATCCTGGTGCCCTACCTGTATTCGGAACTCAGGAGCAAGAAAAATGGTTAAGCCTCGGCAGACTCTGAATCAGCAACTGTTGCGCTACGGCCTCTACGCCATCCTTGCTCTGGCCGCGCTGGTCTACCTGTTACCGCTGTGGGTCATGTTGCTGACGTCCCTCAAGGACGTGGAAGAAATTCGCACGGGTACCTTGCTGTCACTGCCAGGCAGCATCAATTTTGATGCCTGGGGCAAGGCCTGGAGCGGTGCCTGTACCGGCAGCACCTGCGAGGGCATAGCGCCATTTTTCGGCAACTCGTTCCAGATCGTCATACCGGCGGTACTGATCTCGACGCTGGTGGGCGCCCTGAATGGCTATGTGTTGTCGTTGTGGAAGTTCCGCGGCAGCGAGATCCTGTTTGGTGCCATGCTGGTGGGGTGCTTTATTCCCTTCCAGGTCATTCTGCTGCCCATGGCACGCATGCTGGCAACCCTGGGTCTGGCGAACACCACCACCGGCCTTGTCGCGGTACATGTTACCTATGGTATCGCATTTACGACGTTGTTTTTCCGAAACTTTTACGTTGGTCTGCCGAAGGAGCTGATTGCGGCGGCGCGCCTCGATGGTGCCGGCTTCTTCTTTATCTTTCGCCGTGTGGTGCTGCCGCTGTCGACGCCCATTATCGTCGTTTGCGTGATCTGGCAGTTCACCCAGATCTGGAATGACTTCCTGTTCGGTGTGGTGTTCTCCGGCGCTGATACCCAGCCGGTGACAGTGGCACTGAACAACCTGGTCAACACCAGCTTCGGCGGCAAGGAATATAACGTTGATATGGCGGCTGCCTTGATGGCGGCATTGCCCACCCTGCTGGTGTATGTGCTGGCAGGCAAATACTTTGTGCGCGGTCTGACCGCCGGTGCCGTAAAAGGCTGATATCAACCCGGCGGGTTGATATATGAAGCAGGGAGGCTTCATCGTTGGCCGCAGGCCAATGCGTACGCCAGAAAAATTCACATGTCCACGCACCTGCGCCCACGCTTTTTAGCTAAAGAGCATGTGGCGTGACCGCACATACGCGTCCATGGGTGTGCGGCATAGCGTACTTCCTTTACATAATGGACGAATGGGCAGGGAGCCTATTTGTCCGCCAGGTTAGAAAGAACAACAAGAGGCTAATTTCCATGGCTAGTTTAACCATCGATAACGTTACCAAGGCATACGGTCAGACCCAGGTTCTCAAGGGCATTAATATCGCCATCGAGAAGGGCGAGTTTCTGATCCTGGTCGGTCCGTCCGGCTGTGGCAAGTCCACGCTCATGAACAGCATTGCCGGGCTCGAGGATGTCTCCGGTGGGCGTATTCTGATTGGCGATGCCGATATCACCGAAGCGGCGCCCAAGGATCGGGATATCGCCATGGTGTTCCAGTCCTACGCGCTTTATCCCAATATGTCGGTGCGTGAAAACATTGCCTTTGGTCTGGAGATCCGCAAGGTGCCCAAGCCTGAACGCGAAAAGGAGGTTCAGCGCGTCGCCAGCCTGCTGCAGATCGAACCGCTGCTGGATCGCAAGCCTGGCCAGCTGTCCGGAGGTCAGAGGCAGCGTGTCGCCATGGGCCGTGCACTGGCGCGGCGGCCCAAGCTGTATCTGTTCGATGAGCCGCTGTCCAATCTCGATGCCAAGCTGCGTGTCGAGATGCGCACCGAGATCAAGAAGCTGCACCAGCGCCTGGGCACCACCATTGTCTATGTGACCCACGATCAGATCGAAGCCATGACCCTGGCCGATCGTATCGCCGTGATGCGCGGTGGCGAACTGCTGCAGCTGGGTACGCCCCAGGAAATCTACGATAACCCGGCGAACCAGTTTGTGGCGGGCTTTATGGGCTCGCCGGCGATGAACTTCGTGCCCTGTACGCTGGTGGCGGGGGACAACGGTATCGGCGTCGAAGTCACCGACGGTGCCGGTAACCCGACCTGGCTTCCGGTACCCAGCCCCGAGAGGCTCAGTGCCTATGTCGGCAAGCAGGTCACACTGGGCGTGCGTCCCGAAATGATCACGGACCCTGTACCCCATAAAGTCGACGATGCCATGGTACGGCAGGTGCCAATGAAAGTGCTGGTCACCGAGCCCACCGGAGCCGACACCATGCTTGTATCCGAGGCCAACGGTGTCGAAATCAGCTGCCGCATCAATCCGGGGTACAGCACGCCGGTGGGTGAGGTGGTGCCGCTGATGTTCGACATGAGCAAGGTGGTGTTCTTCGATCCGACAACAGAGGCGCGCATTGACCGTGATTGACTCACCCGGCTCCAGCTCCAGCTCCAGCTCCGGCGCCAGCCGTTATCCTGGCGCTTGTATCCGAGGCCAACGGTGTCGAAATCAGCTGCCGCATCAATCCGGGGTACAGCACGCCGGTGGGTGAGGTGGTGCCGTTGATGTTCGACATGAGCAAGGTAGTGTTCTTCGATCCGACAACAGAGGCGCGCATTGACCGTGATTGATGGCTGAGGGAATAAACGGCATGCGTCGAGCGGTGATGGCGGCGCCTGTTGTGCCAATTAATATCCCATACGTATTCTGTATCAAGAGGTGCCCCTGTATTGTGGCTGGCCCGTGCGCAGAGCTCTCGCAGGGGCGTGTACACCGGCGTATGAATTCGGCATGGTTGCAAGATACCGCTAGCATTGAGGTATCTCGACCCAGATCGGTGC
>JBFGZM010000309.1:0-4639 GCA_041586815.1 Marinobacterium sp.
CCGCCCAGGTCCTCGGCCGAGACTTCCTCGCCGGTGGCGGCTTTCACCAGTGGGGGGCCGGCCAGGAAGATGGTGCCCTGGTTGCGCACGATGATGGATTCATCCGCCATGGCCGGCACATAGGCGCCGCCGGCGGTGCACAGGCCCATGACCACGGCGATCTGGGCAATGCCCTTGGCGGACATGCGTGCCTGGTTGTAGAAGATGCGGCCGAAGTGATCGCGGTCCGGGAAAACTTCATCCTGCTGGGGCAGGTTGGCGCCGCCGGAGTCCACCAGGTAGATGCAGGGCAGGTGGTTCTGCTCGGCGATCTCCTGGGCTCGCAGGTGTTTTTTCACCGTCAGCGGAAAGTAGGTGCCGCCTTTGACCGTGGCATCGTTGGCAATGATCATGCATTCAAGGCCGCACACCCGGCCGATACCGGTGATGATGCCGGCGGCCGGCACATCATGCTCGTACACCTGGTAGGCTGCCAGCTGCGACAGCTCGATAAAGGCCGAGCCTTCATCCAGCAGCCGATTGATGCGCTCGCGGGGCAGCAGTTTGCCGCGGGCTGTGTGCCGGGCCTGGTAGGCCGGGCCGCCGCCCTGTTCCACGGTAGCAACTTTCTCGCGCAGATCACCCACGGCGCGGGCCATGGCGTCGTACTTCTGGCGATATTCGTCACTGCGCGGATTGATCCTGGACTGTAACTGGGTCATGGCTGAATCCTCTAAAATCGGCTGAATCGCTTACTTGTTAAGGAACAGTTCTCGGCCGATCAGCATGCGGCGGATCTCGGAGGTACCGGCGCCGATTTCATACAGTTTGGCGTCGCGCAGCAGGCGCCCGGTGGAGAATTCATTGATGTAGCCGTTACCGCCCAGCAGCTGGATGGCATCCAGCGCGAGCTTGGTGGCGTTTTCGGCGGAATACAGAATCGCGCCGGCGGCGTCCTTGCGGCTGGTTTCACCGCGCTGGGCGGCCAGGGCCACCATGTACACGTAGGATTTGGCGGCATTCATCAGGGTGTACATGTCAGCGACCTTGCCCTGCACCAGCTGGAACTCGCCGATGGCCTGGCCGAACTGGCTGCGTTCGCGGATATAGGGCACAACCACATCCATGGCGGCCTGCATGATGCCCAGCGGGCCACCGGAGAGCACCAGGCGCTCGTAGTCGAGTCCGCTCATCAGTACCTTCACACCGCCGTTAAGCTCACCGAGGATGTTTTCCCTGGGCACGATGCAGTCCTGGAACACCAGCTCGCAAGTGTTGGAGCCGCGCATGCCCAGCTTGTCGAGCTTCTGGGCGCGGGAGAATCCGGGGAAGTCGCGCTCGATAATAAAGGCGGTGATGCCGTGGGCACCTTTGGCGTGATCCGTCTTGGCGTAGACCACATAGACATGGGCATCGGGGCCGTTGGTGATCCACATCTTGTTGCCATTGAGCACGAAGTGATCGCCGTTATCCCGGGCGGTCAGTTTCATGGACACCACATCGGAGCCGGCGTTGGGCTCGGACATCGCCAGGGCGCCGATATGCTCGCCGCTGATGAGTTTTGGCAGGTACTGCTGTTTTTGCTCTTCACTGCCGTTGCGGTGAATCTGGTTGACGCACAGGTTGGAGTGGGCGCCGTAGGACAGACCGATGGAGGCGGACGCCCGGCTGATTTCTTCCATGGCAATTACGTGGGCCAGGTAGCCCATGTCGACACCGCCATACTCTTCCTTCACGGTGATCCCCAGCAGCCCCATATCGCCAAACTTGCGCCACAGCTGGTTGGGGAATTCGTTTTTCTGGTCGGTTTCTTCGGCGAGCGGTGCGATTTCCTTGGCCGCGAAGGCATTTATCTGTTCGCGCAGCATGTCCAGCGTTTCGCCAAGACCAAAGTTCAGCTCGGAGTATTGAGAAATCATGTTTGCCAGCCCTCGCAGTGCGGGAAGATTCGGTACGGGAAAACCCGTGTGAAAATTAACTATACGCAATCGTATGTTTGTTTTCGGGTCGAGTCAATACGGGTGCGTATTTTTGAATTGGATGCCTGACTACAAGGGTAGACCAATGCCGGGCAATGGGTGGCAAGGGGGAAGAGCAGGTTCAAGGCGAAAGTGAGAAGAGCAGGTTCAAGGTACAAGGTGAAAGTGAGAAGAGGAGGTTCAAGGTACAAGGTGAAAGTGAGAAGAGCAGGTACAAGGTTCAAGGGGCAAGGTGAAAGGGAGCGAAGCTGTTGGGGGCGAAGGCAAGCTTTCAGCCGTAAGCTGACAGCTTTAAGCTTACGGCTGAAAGCTCTAAGCACCCCGAAAGACGTTAGTCTTCGATCAGAAAACGTGTGCAGTGCTGCTTGATTTTCTTGGGGTCCAGGCTGCAGCTCTTGTCATTGAGCAGGCTTTGGCCGAACACGAAGGCATAGAACAGGTAGGCGCGGGAATAGGCTTCTTCTGCTGGCAGTTTCAGCTTGGCAAAAAGACCGGAAACACATTTCAGGCGCTCTTCATCCACCGACTGCACGGCAACTGCGGCGTCTGCATCCACGCGGGCCCAGCCGCGCACTGCCAGTTCGATGGCGTTGCCACGGGGGTTGGCGTTGTCGGTATAGAGCCGAATCAGGTATTTGAGCGTGTCGGCGGCGTGCTCTTCATCCCGCGTCTGTTCATGGATGATCTCGATACGGCGCAGGCGCCACTGTTCCAGCATGTTTTGCAGCAGTTCGTCGCGGTTGCGAAAGTGCCAGTAGAAACCGCCCTTGGTGACCCGCAGGCGTTTGGCCAGGCCTTCGATCTTGATGCTGTCGACTCCACCCTCGGCCAGTACCGAGAAAGCTTCGTTGATCCACTGGTCGCGGCTAAGTTTGACGTTCATTTCCAGGTCCTTCGATACGCTCTGGCACAGGGTACCTGAAAACCTGAATATTCGTAAGCGTATGGGCGGGGTCTGGTGTGGCGCGTTGGGGAATTTATTCGGATTTATGGTTTACGTGCACGTAAGCTCAATGCTATTAATACGGGAAATCCCCTATTTGCTTTCATGCTTCAAACGCTTTTCCGGGGTTTGGCATGAGCAGCCTGACAACACTAATAATCGAGGCAAGGCACCATGAGCACCCATGTGTATGCACCATTCAATGCCGAATTTGCACCGGCACAGGTAGAGCAGCAGCTGATTGGCGACCTGGCAACAGGGTTCAATGTGTGCGAGGAAATCTGCGACCGCTGGGCCAGCGAGGACCGCACCGCGCTGTTCTACGAAGGGGTCGACAGGCCCGCGAGCGAGCACAGCTTTGCCGACCTTCGTGACAAGGCGGCCCGCTTTGCCAATTACCTCAGTGCCCGGGGCATCGGCAAGGGCGATCGGGTGGCAGGCTTGCTGCCCCGCACGCCGGAGCTGCTGGTGGTTATACTGGGCACCCTGCGCGCAGGTGCTGTTTATCAGCCGCTCTTTACCGCTTTCGGCCCCGGTGCCATCGAGTACCGCCTGGAGCGTGCCGGCACCAGGCTGGTGGTCACGGACAGTGCCAATCGCAGCAAGCTGGACACGGTTCAAGGCTGCCCGCCGGTACTGCTTGTTGCAGGGGATTCGAAAGCGTACGGGGATGCGGACTTTGAAACCGAACTCGCAGCGCAATCAAGCGAGTTTGCACCGGTGCGCATCGGGGCTGACGATCCGTTTTTGCAGATGTTCACCTCCGGCACCGTGGGCAAGGCCAAGGGTGTTGCCGTGCCGGCAAGGGCGCTGCTGTCCTTCTATGTCTATATGCGCCACGCCGTGGGCCTGGAGCCCAAGGATCGTTACTGGAACGTGGCGGACCCTGGCTGGGCCTACGGGCTTTACTATGCCGTGGTAGGGCCGCTGCTTCTGGGTAACGCCACGCATTTCAACGAGAACGCTTTTACCGCTGACAGCACCTACGACATGCTACGCAAGTACCGCATCACCAACCTGGCGGCGGCCCCCACGGCATACCGGTTGCTGATGGCCAGCGACGATGGCGAGGGCGATGTGCTGGGCTTGCGACGGGCCAGCAGTGCCGGGGAGGCGCTGAGCCCGGAAGTTATCAGCTGGGTGAAGCGGCGCCTGGGTTGTGCGGTGATGGATCATTACGGCCAGACCGAAACCGGCATGACCTGCTGCAACCACCATGATCTGGAACATCAGGTGCGGGTCGGCTCCATGGGGTTTTCGATGCCGGGGCACCGGGTGGTGGCGCTGGATACGCAGTGCAATGAAATCGGGGAAGGCGAAATTGGCCAGCTGGCGGTGGATACCGCCGCCTCGCCGCTGTTTTTCTTCCAGGGCTACACCTGGGATGAAAAGAACCCCTTCCTGGGGCGTTATTACCTTACCGGCGATGTGGTGATCAGCCATGGGGATGGCAGTTATTCCTTCACCGGGCGTGATGACGACATCATTACCACCGCGGGATATCGCGTGGGGCCGACTGATGTTGAAAGTACGCTGCTGGAACACGACGCAGTGGCTGAAAGTGGTGTGGTGGGCAAGCCGGATCCAAAGCGAGGCTCCATTATCAAGGCCTATGTGGTGCTCAAGCCCCGGTTCGATCCTGGCGAGGGTCTGGCCGACGAGCTCAAGCAGCTGGTACGCTCGCGTCTTTCGACCCATGCCTTCCCGCGGGAAATCGAGTTTGTCGAATCGCTGCCCA
>JBFGZM010000310.1:0-4633 GCA_041586815.1 Marinobacterium sp.
ACAAAGGGGATTGGCGTCGCCAGCGCCATCACTATTCCAATAATGAAGGTGGAAACCAGCAGCCCCGGAACAGCCAGCATCAGTACCGGCGCGATATCACGCCGCAGCTGTCGCGCATCAAGATGAAAGGCGGATTCAAATACCAGCGTTGGCAGAAACACATACAGGATAAGGCCCGATGATATTTCCAGCCCCTGCAGCGGCCCTAGAGCCACGGGATAGTTAGCCCCCAGCTGCGCCAGCGCCATTCCCACCAGAACCAGGGCCACGGTAAAAGGAAAACGCAACCGTTCGGTCAATGCCAGCGTGATCGCCGCTATCAGCAGCAATGCAATAATGCCGGCCACAAGATGCGCAATGTGCGGACCAGAGTCCATTGGCAAGCCCCAATATCAGGATGCAGGTAACTACAGTAAAGAAGCCGAACCCGCTAGCGGTCAAACAATGCTCCAAAAACGCGCAAACTCCCTGTCCCGTATCTGCCTGAAACCTGTCGGGGATCACAAGCCCTGGCACGAAAACCCCACAAACAATTCTCAACAGAATCTTTAATTCACCAGGAAACGCGACAATATTGCCTAATGATCTATAAAAAGCTCCTTACAGGTTGATATTTCGTCAGACATTGCGTAAATTTAGTTTCATGTAAGAGCATATCGATAGCCAACGAATTAACCCGAGTCGCATTGGGGTTCAGGCAAACCGCCTGAGCAGGCCCCATGATCCGGCATCAGGGCAACAGGGCAACAGGCGGCAAAGACGTCCCCTCAATGACAAGCTGCAACGGACTCCAAGATGATTAATCCGAGCGAACTCAAATACCTTAACGGTTTCGGTAACGAGCACGAAACCGAAGCCCTGCCTGGCGCCCTGCCCCAGGGCCAATTCAATCCCCAGCGCTGTGACTACCAGCTCTACACAGAGCAGTTCAGCACCACTGCATTCACCGCCCCGCGGCACAGCAACCGGCGCACCTGGACCTATCGCATCCGGCCGTCCATCGCCATGGGTGATTTCAGTCCCATGGACAAAGGCCTCATCCGTACCGCCCCTATCCTTGAGGCGGATTGCCCGCCCAATGTCCTGCGCTGGGACGCACTGCCGATGCCAGAAACACCCACCGACTTTATCGAGGGACTGGTAACCGTGGCAGCCAATGGCGATGCCCGCAGCCAGGTGGGCATTGGCATTCACGTTTACCGCGCCAACACCGGCATGGGGCAGCGGGTGTTTTACAATGCCGATGGCGAAATGCTGTTCGTCCCCCAGCAGGGCGCTCTGCTGGCCTTCACTGAGCTGGGCATCCTGCACGTAAAGCCCGGCGAGATTCTGGTCATCCCCCGTGGCATAAAGTTTCGCATCGAGCTGCCGGAAGGCCCGGTACGCGGCTATATCTGTGAAAACTACGGCGCAGCAATGCACCTGCCGGAACGCGGCCCGGTCGGGGCCAACGGTTACGCCAACGACCGCGATTTCCAGTACCCGGTGGCCTGGTTTGAAGACAGGGACGGCGACTACGAAGTCGTGGCCAAGTTTTGTGGTGGCCTGTACCGTGCGCCCATCGACCATTCACCGCTGGATGTGGTGGCCTGGGTTGGCACTTCCGCGCCCTACAAGTACGACCTGGCGCGCTTTAACGTGATCAATACGGTCAGCTATGACCATCCGGACCCGTCCATCTTTACGGTGCTGACGTCACCGAGCGAAAGCCCGGGTGTGGCCAATGTCGACTTCGTGATCTTCCCGCCGCGCTGGATGGTGGCCGAAGATACCTTCAGGCCGCCCTGGTACCACCGCAATCTCATGAGCGAATTCATGGGCCTGATTGAAGGGGTCTATGATGCCAAGGAGAAAGGCTTTGAACCCGGCGGCATGAGCCTGCACAACTGCATGACCCCCCATGGCCCGGAAGCGGCCGTGTTTGAAAAGGCCAGCACGGCGGATCTCAAGCCCGAGCAGTACAAGGACACCCTGGCGTTCATGTTCGAGTCGCGCTACGTGATCGCGCCCACGCGCCATGCGCTGGAAACCGATGCCCGGCAGCACAACTACGTGGACTGCTGGTCCGGATTGAAAAAATACTTTAACGGCGAAAAATAAAGGCTGGACTCATGACAACTCTGAATGAAACTCACGACAGCACACTCACCAGCTGGGTCACCTCCGCCAACAGCGGTGTTACCGATTTCCCGATCCAGAACCTGCCATTCGGCAGTTTCCGCCGCCAGGGTTCCACTGAAGCCTTTCGGGGTGGTGTGGCCATCGGCGACCAGATTCTGGATCTGGCCGCAGTGCACGCAGCTGGCCTGTTCGACGGCCTGGCTGCCGATGCGTTGAAGGCAGCGGCAGAGCCGACACTTAACCGTTTCATGGGCATGGGCAAAGCGGCCTGGTCTGCGCTGCGCCTGGCCCTGTCCCGCGCCTTGCGCACCGGCTCCAGCACCCAGGGCGAACTCCAGAACTGCCTGATTGCCCAGAGCGAGGCCGAGTACGCACTGCCCTGTACCATTGGCGACTACACGGACTTCTATACCTCGGTGCATCACGCCACCAGCGTCGGCGCTCTGTTCCGCCCGGACAACCCGCTGCTGCCCAACTACAAGTGGGTACCGATTGGCTATCACGGCCGCGCCTCCTCCATCGATGTCTCCGGCCAGACCTTCCACCGCCCCAAGGGACAGACCAAGGCCCCGGACGCCGCCGAACCCAGCTTTGGCCCCTGCAAGCGGCTCGATTACGAACTGGAAGTCGGCATATTCATGGGCAGTGGCAATGCCCTGGGCGAGCCGGTCAGCATCGATGAGGCCGAGGATCATGTGTTCGGCATCTGCCTGTTCAATGACTGGTCGGCGCGCGATATGCAGGCTTGGGAATACCAGCCTCTGGGGCCTTTCCTGGCGAAAAACTTTGCCTCGACCATCTCCCCCTGGCTCGTCACCATGGAAGCCCTGGCCCCCTACCGCGAAGCCTTCGTGCGCGATGCCGACGACCCGCAGCCACTGCCGTACCTGAGCTCCGCTGCCAACAGCGCCGAGGGCGCGCTGGACATTCAGCTTGAGTGCCTGCTGCAGACCGAGCAAATGCGCGCCGCCGGCCAGGCACCCGTTAGGCTGTCCACCTCGAGCTTCAAGCACTCCTACTGGACCATCGGCCAAATGGTGGCACACCACACCGTCAATGGCTGCAATCTGCAGCCCGGCGACCTGCTGGGTTCCGGTACCCAGTCCGGCCCCGAGCAGGCCGAAGCCGGCTCCCTGCTGGAGCTGAGCCACGGTGGCAAGCAGCCGATCAGCCTCCCCAATGGCGAGACCCGTACTTTCCTGGAAGATGGGGATGCCGTGGTGATGCGTGGCTACTGCGCCAAGCAGGGCGCGGCCCGTATCGGTTTTGGCGAAGTGGTAGGTACGGTACTGCCGGCCCGAATCTAACCCGCAGGAGCCGCGCCCTCGCAGCGAAAGCTTTGGCGTTACGCGCCACGGCAGCCCCCGTTCGCAGCGAGGCGCCGCTCCTACGAGCCTTCGAAGGATACCCCATGGAACTCTTTACCTACTTCCGCTCCTCCGCTGCGTATCGCGTGCGGATCGCACTCAATCTCAAGGGCATCGACCACCGCCTCACACCAGTCAACCTGCTCACCGGCGAACAGCATGGCGATTCTTACCGAGCGATCAATCCCCAGGGGCTGCTGCCTGCGCTCAAACTGAACAGCGGTGAACTGCTGACCCAGTCGACAGCGATTCTGGAATACCTCGAAACAGTTTACCCACAAACCCCACTGCTGCCGGCCGACCCGGTCGCTGCTGCGCAGGTGCGCGCCTGGGCGAACCTGATCGCCTGCGACATTCATCCCGTCGACAACCTGCGGGTACTGAAGTACCTCAAGGGCACCCTCAACATCAGCGACGATGACAAGACCACCTGGTACCTGCACTGGATTCGCGAAGGCTTTGATGTGCTGGAGCCACAGTTAAAAGCTGCGCCCTATTGTAACGGCGCCGAAGTCACACTGGCGGACCTGTACCTGATTCCCCAGGTTTACAACGCCCTGCGCTTCAAACTGGATCTGTCGGCCTATCCGAAAATTCAGTCGATATGGGACGCCTGCAACCGCCTGCCCGCGTTCGATGCTGCGCGGCCTGAAAACCAGCCCGACTCGACGTTGTGACACAGAGCACGACTTGACCGAGGACAGCTGTGGCGATCGGGATCGCCAACGTTTGCAGAGCAACGGCCTGCATGCAAAAATCCACCGCTGCCCAACCATACGTGGAGTCCGCCATGTCCGAGCCGACTGAATCAACGCCCAAGTCACTGATGCTGAACCAGTTCATTCCCTATCGCATGGTCAACCTGGCCCGGCGCATGAGCGAAGACCTGTCCCGCATTTACGGTGGCGAGGACTACGGCGTCAGCATTCCGGAATGGCGCATTCTAGCCCGCCTGGCAGAAGACCAGTGCCTCAACTCCCGGGATCTCGGGCGGATTACCCAGATGGACAAGTCCAAAGTCTCCCGTGGCGTGAAGCAGCTCGATGAGCGCGGCTACCTGATCAAGCAGAAAGACCCCCAGGACAACCGGGCAACCTACCTGTCGCTTTCCCCCCAGGGCCTGGCGCTTTACCAGGAACTCGCCC
>JBFGZM010000311.1:0-4630 GCA_041586815.1 Marinobacterium sp.
GCAGCCGGTACTGTCCGAATCCGGTGACGGCATGATCCTGTGGCGCCTGGGGGATTGCGTATCGCAGCGCAACGTCCATGCCGCCATCTACGACGCCCTGCGTCTGTGCAAAGATCTTTAAAACCGTGCGGCCGGGCACTGCGCCTGGCCTGCTGATTTTAAAGCCCCTAATCCTGCGACAGGCCCGGCCTGTCGCGCCCTGTTTTGGTGAGGGTGACGCATGATCCTCGACTGGTTACTCCCTGTTCTGATTTCGGCTGCGCTGGTGCTGGCCCTGGCCGGTGCTTTCAAGCGCGCCAGCCTGTGGCGCGCCGGTCAGCCCGATTCGGTCAATCTTATCGCCGGCCTGATGGCCATGCCGCGTCGCTACCTGGTGGATCTGCACCATGTGGTCGAGCGCGACAAGTACATGTCCAACACCCACGTGGCCACGGCCGGCGGCTTTGTGCTGTCGATGCTGCTGATCATCCTGGTGCACCTGTTCGGCCTCGAAAGCCGCTGGCTGGCCTGGGCGCTGCTGGCATCCTCGGTGCTGATGTTCACCGGTGCGGTCTTTGTGTTCCGCCGCCGCCTGAATCCGCCATCTCGGCTGTCCAAGGGCCCCTGGATGCGGCTGCCCAAGAGCCTGCTGATGTTCTCGGCGAGCTTCTTTATCCTCACGCTGCCGGCGGCGGGCATTCTGCCCGAAGCCTTTGGTGGCTGGGTACTGGCGCTGATCCTGCTGATCGGTGTGGCCTGGGGCCTGAGCGAGCTGGTGTTCGGCATGACCTGGGGTGGCCCGATGAAGCACGCCTTCGCCGGCGCCCTGCACCTGGCTTTCCACCGTCGACCGGAGCGCTTTAACGGTGGCCGTTCCACCGGTTTGAAACCGGTGGATTTGCAGGCCCGTGTGCTGGGCGTGGAAAAGCCCACGGACTTCAAATGGAACCAGCTACTGGGCTTTGATGCCTGCGTGCAGTGCGGCAAGTGTGAGGCGGTGTGCCCTGCCTATGCAGCCGGTCAGCCACTGAACCCGAAAAAGCTGATTCAGGACATGGTCGTGGGTCTGGCGGGCGGTACGGATGCCAAGTTTGCCGGCAGTCCCTATCCCGGTATCGAACTGGGTCATGCCGTGGGAGGGCCTGGCCAGACCATCACTGAAGGCCTGGTGAACTCCGATACGCTCTGGTCCTGCACCACCTGTCGTGCCTGCGTGGAAGAATGCCCGATGATGATCGAGCACGTCGATGCCATCGTCGACATGCGTCGCTTTCTGACCATGGAAAAGGGCAATACCCCCAACAAGGGTGCCGAGGTACTGGACAACCTGATCGCCACCGACAACCCCAACGGCTTTGATCCCGGCGGGCGCATGAACTGGGCGGCGGATCAGAACCTGAAACTGATGTCCGAGGTGAAACAGGCCGACGTGCTGTTCTGGGTGTCCGATGGCGCCTTTGACATGCGCAGCCAGCGTATCCTGCGGGCTTTCGTCAAGGTACTGAAAGCGGCCGGTGTGGACTTTGCCGTGCTGGGCGATGAAGAACGAGACAGCGGCGATGTGGCCCGCCGTCTGGGTGACGATGCCACTTTCCAGAGCCTGGCCAAACGCAATATCGAGGTGCTGAACAAGTACCGCTTCAAGCGCATAGTCACCACCGATCCGCACGCCTTCCATGTTCTCAAGAACGAGTACGGCGACTTCGGCGGGAATTACGAAGTACTGCACCACACCACCTTTATCAACGAACTGGTACAGCAGGGTCGCCTGCAGCTGGATACGTTCAAGGGTGGCACCGTGACCTATCACGACCCTTGCTACCTGGGCCGGTATAACGGCGAGTACGACTCCCCCCGTGATCTGCTGAAAGCGCTGGGGATCGAACTGGCCGAGATGGAACGTTCAGGCTTCCGCAGCCGTTGCTGTGGCGGTGGCGGCGGTGCGCCGATCACCGATATTCCGGGTGAACGCCGTATTGCCGACATGCGCATGGAAGATGCCCGTGGCGTGGGTGCCGAGCTGGTGGCTGTGGGCTGCCAGCAGTGCACCGCCATGCTGGAAGGCGTGGTGGAACCGCGGCCAGAGATCAAGGATATCGCTGAACTGGTGTCCGAGGCGCTGATTGAGAGCGCAGCGGCTCCCAAAGCGGCCCGGGCGGCTGTGGCTGAGGAGGTGCTGTCATGAGTGACCTGATTCGCAGAGATCCCCGCGCCGAGTGGATTGCCCGTAACCGGCTGCATCCGCTGCATGCGGCCATGACGGCGCCGGCGGGTGAAGTGCGCGGGCCTTCGGGCCTGCTGCGCAGGAATCCCCACGGCGTCGGCTTTATCGGCCCCAACGGTATCAAGCGCATTGATCGTCTGGGTGGCAGCGGTGCTGCTGTCGGCGCACGCCGGGGCGCTTCCCGGGCTGCTGCGGTTGTCGAGCTGCCACTGCACCAGGTAGAAACACCTGATTTTTACGTGGTTACCGTGCTGGACCTGGTGGGTGGTCGCCTCGGCAGTCACGACAAGGATGTACTGGGCCAGGCTCACAAGCTGGTGCGGGAGATCGAGGGCAATGGTGCGGTGCTGGCCGTAGCATTCGGCGAGTGCAAGGAAGAGGGCTTTGGTCTGGCGGGTGTCGATCGCCTGCTGTTGCTCGATGGCAGTGAATATGAAGGTTACAGCCCGGAGCAGCGACTGGCGGCACTGGTTGAAGTGGAGCGCAGTTTCGCCCCGCGCTACTGGCTGTTTCCCGACAGTATCAACGGCGGCAATGAACTGGGGTGTCGTCTGGCGGCGCGTCTGGGCGAGCGCCCGGCAACCCAGGCCTGGCAGGTGGATACACAGCAGACGCTCTGCCGCGGTGCCGGCGGGCGCAGTGATATCACCCGTAACACGCCGCGCCTGCTGCTGCTGGCCGAGGAGTGTGCAGAACCCATCGATGAGAGCCGCCATGAAGCCCTGGCGGTGGAGCTGGGTACGGTGACGCTAAGTCTGGTGCGCATCAAGGATCGCGGCCAGGTGGCGGTGGACCCCAACGCCATTCCGCTGGCAGAGGCCGAGTTTATCCTGTCGGCGGGCAACGGTATCCGCGACTGGGATCAGTTCCATCAGGCGGCGGAATTGCTGGGTGCAACCGAAGGCGCCAGCCGTGTGGTGGTGGACGATGGCTTCATGCCCCGTCCTCGCCAGGTGGGTGCTTCCGGTACCTGGGTTACCGCGCGGGTGTATCTGGCCGTGGGCATTTCCGGTGCGATTCAGCACATGCAGGGGATTGGACAGTGCGACAAGGTCGTGGCCATCAACCTGGATGCCGGTTGTGACATGGTCAAACGGGCCGATCTGAGCGTGATTGGCGACAGCCAGTCGGTGCTGCAGCACCTGATCGAACTGGCCCGGGAATACCGGCATGGAGCGGCTGAAAATGCAGCCTGAACAGACAGACCGCAGCGGGAGGGTCGCACATGACTTCTGATCTCAACATCGTTGCCCTGGTATCTATCGGGCAGCACCCCAAGTCTGGCCGCGCACGCCGTGCCGAACAGGATGCCCGCGCCGTTGAACTGGGCCTGCGCTTGGCCGGTGAGAAGGTGCAGGTACTGCACGCCGGTGATGCCGCCGACGACACTCTGCGCCAGTATGCCGGTATGGGGCTCAAAAGCCTGCGGGTGCTGCAGCAGACGGCCGACGCCGATGCGGTGCTGGCGCTGGGGGATTACCTGGCCGAGCATCGCCCAGATGTGGTGCTGACCGGTGTGCGCGCCGAAAGCGGCGAGTCTTCCGGCATGGCGCCCTACCTGCTTGCTGAAAAGCTCGGCTGGCCGCTGGTGACCCGTATCGCCGATATCGTCAGCATCGAAAATGGCGAAGCGCAGGTTCTGCAGGCGTTGCCACGGGGGCAGCGTCGTGCCATCCAGGTACGCCTGCCTTTCGTTGCCAGCGTCGATATGGCTGCTACGGCGGCGCGCCAGAGTGCTTTCGGGCCCGGACGTCGGGCACAGCTCGAGGCCATGCCCTGGGTTGAAACGCCGGACAGCGAACGCACCCAGTGGCAGGAGGCGCCGGCGCGCAAGCGTCCCAAGCGCTTGAAGATGGTCAAGGCCAAAACCGCGGCCGAACGCTTCAAGGCAGCAACGGCGAAATCCCAGGGAACCGGGGGGCGGGTTCTCAAGGATCAACCACCGATGGAGCAGGCACAGGCGATTTTTGACTTGCTGCTGGAAGAAGGCGTAATTCGTTAACTCAACAGATAATGCGACAGGTGCTGATTAAGGATCAGTACCCGTCGTAAAAAGACTGCCTGATGGCGAATTCAGACATATCCGCACTGCGCTCAGGCAGTATTATCTGCTCACAGTAAAGGCAGGCAATATCTGCTCAAGGGTAAACTCACCATTTACCCGATATTCCTGTACCACTGTTAGCGTATCGCTCTGCAGGAATCGGAAAGTTCGGTTACTCGATTTTCCGCTCCCGTTATGCTCAGGTGTATTAATCATTCACCTCTATCTTGTGTACCAATCACGGCTTTTATCCGGGCAATGCCCGGATTTTTTTTATACATGGACGTATTTATCCTGCGTGTGCATGGATGCACAAAAGCAGGGTTTATGTACAGAATGTACGGTTCCTTACTTTTGCTCCTGCAAAGTAAGGATTTCCGCCA
>JBFGZM010000312.1:0-4567 GCA_041586815.1 Marinobacterium sp.
CAGCAGCGGCATCGAGCTGGCAAAGACGATATAGCCAAGCTGCTGTTCGGTACGCAGTTCGTTATAGAACGGTGATGACAGCATCTCGCCCAGCAGCATGTAGGCGGCGCGGGTGTCGAGTTCCGTATCCTGCCCCTGCAGGTATAGGGTGACGGCGGAGTCGTTGTGTTCCAGTTCCAGTGTCTGCACCAGTGCTTCTTCCGGGCTCAGCTGCACAACATCGATGCTGGCAGGCTCCGCGACTTCTGCGCCCTGGCGCAGGGCCTGGTTTACGGTCTGTGCCATGGCCAGGGCTTTGTCTGCCTGGCGGTTGCCGTGGGACAAAATCCGCAGGCGGGTCTGTGCCAGCAGGCGGGGTACAAACCGCTGCAGCTGGGCGAGTGAAACGGACTCCAGCGCAGCCAGTTTCTGCTCGCTGGACCATTGGGGCAGAAGCAGGTTGTAGAGCTCGCCGGTAGTCTGGTTGTAGGGCCTGTCATTGCGTTCGTTGGCCAGTTCCTGGGCGTACTGGCGGCGTATCAGGGCAAAACGGCTGGCATTCAGTTCCGGCTCCACCATGGCCGCAAGCAGGGCATCGAGCAGTCGCGGCTGGCGCTCGTTGTAGCCTGAGATCCTCACGCTGACGCCTTTCATATGGGGATACAGGCTCAGGGACAGTCCGGCCAGGGCGGCGTCATACAGGGTTTCGTTGAGCTGGTCGTTGACCATGCGGGTATAGAGCGTTGTCAGTACCGCGCCGACAGCGTCTTCGTTCGCCGGCGCCGACAGCAGGGAGAAGTAAAAATCGGCCTTGGGTACACGGAATTCCGTGTCCTGCTGGTGCCACAGTTCGAGCCCGTTTTGGGATAGCAGTGCCCGGGGGCGCTGGCTTGTTGCCGCCGCTTCCTGGGCCGGTTCTAGCGCCAGCTGTGTGGCGAGGTAGGGATTGAGAGCGCGGATGGCAAGCATGTCATCCCCGGCCGGGTTGCGGCGCCACTGGGACAGCTGCGCATCACTCAGCGGCGTGATGCGGTAACCGGTCTGGTACCAGGGATCCGTCTGGTCGGTGTCCAGGTCCTGTGCCTGCAGTGTGAGCTGCATGTTGTCCGGGCGTACCGGTGCCAGAAAACGGCGGATCAGGTCGGCATCGAAGTCGGCAAACAGGTAGTTTGCGTCCAGTACATGTGCTGCCGGATACTCCTGCAGCCCTCGCGCCAGCTGACGCACATAGTGAATGGGCGAGCTGGGTTCGATAAAGCGGAAACGGGTGGCATTGAGCTGGCGCTCTTCTGCGTAAAGCTGCGGGTCGATACCGCTCTGGCGCAGCAGGCGTACATAGCTGAAAAAGAGTGCCGTCACTTCCTCGTAGTGCTCAAAGCCCTGCTCGGTGAGGTCGATATTGACCACCAGTGACGAGGCGTTTGGCAGCTCAATGCCTGCCGATGCCCCCAGGCCATTAGCCCACCCCCGTGCCTTCAGCGCCGACAGCAGGCTGCCCCTGCCTTCATAACCGATCAGGCTCGACAGGTAATACAGCGGCTTCTGGGCCCAGTAGTCTCTGGCAGGCGGCAGCGGGAAGCTGAGGCTCAGCTCGCGGGTATCATCGAGGGTGCGAATATCCAGGCGGGCGGGCAGGGTGCCTGGTGTGTACAGCGGCGCCGTGTCGCGAAAAGGGGTGGCATTGAAGTTCTTTACCGCGGCGAAGCGGCTCTCAACCAGCGCTCTGAGTTCTTCGACGGGTTCCCGGCCCAGGACCACCAGGGTCATCAGGTTGGCGGAGTAGTAGCGCGCGTAAAAGTCGAGCAGGTCCTGGCGCAGCACCCCCGGTTTGTCGTTGGACAGTGTTTGCAGATTGCCGACATTGAACTGGCTGAAGCTGTGCTCGGGATTGGTCAGGCGCTTGTAGGTGCTCCATATGCGCCGGCCATCGTCGCGCAGGCCGCTCTGGTATTCGGAGTTGACGGCATTGCGCTCGCGATCCACATAGATTTCGTTGAACAGTGGTGCAACAAAAAACTGCGAAAAACGGTCCAGTGCCGGCGCCAGGTTCTCGGCACTCACATCAAAGAAGTAATTGGTATTGTCGTAGGAGGTGTAGGCGTTGTGACTGCCGCCACTGGCGCGGATAAACGCCTGATAGGCACCGGCCTCGGGATATTTTTCGGTGCCAAGAAACAGCATGTGCTCCAGAAAGTGCGCCAGCCCCATGCGGTCTTTCGGGTCGGCGTTGGAGCCGACATCCACATCCAGCGATGCAGCGGCCTTGTCGGTATCGGGGTCCGATATCACCAGCACCCTGAGCTGGTTGTCCAGGGTGAAGTTCAGGTAGTCCCGGCTGTCGTTGGGGCTGACATTGATACGATTCTCGGCCAGTGTCGGCAGGCTGATCAGCCAGACAAACAGCACGAACAGAGGAGCTGCAAAACGGGGTTGTCTCATGGAGTCAATAGGTCCTTGGATGCCGGCGACAGGATCAACATATTACTGAGCCCGCACATGACTTGCTACTCAGAGTTGTGAGGCTTGAGACTGTACGCCAGGCGCAAAGTTCGGCCAGCTTTCATTATCTTCAGACTGAACAGTCACCTGCGTGGCAGTGACGGGCTGCAGTCGATACAATCGGGGTCCAACCGGGCTGACGTTCACGCAAGGGATTCCCATGAACCGCGAGAAAGTGATTTTTGCCTTCTTTATTGTGCTGGCGCTGACGCTGAACTTTGGCTTTTTTGTCGGTGAAACGAGCAACCCCAATCATCACCATGTTTACGAGCTGTTTGCCGCCCTGGTGGCGAGCCTGATCTGTACCGTGCTTAAATTCGGTGATCGCACCCATGTTGGCGCCATGATGCTGGCGACCAGTCTGGTGGCGGATCTGCAGCTGGTGGCCGCTGCCGTCATCTGGGGTTATGCCGCCCAGGTGGGCGGTGGTGTCGATGAAATGGTGCTGGCCAGCGTGGTCTCCCTGTCCGGCGGCGCCCTGATGGCAAACATTCTCTCCGTGGTGCTGCTGGTGGTCGAGACCGTGCTGGTCCGGCGCTGACAGGCGCGCTGCCATGAACGATGTGATCTACATACTGCTGCGCCGGTTGCGGGCGCCGCTCGTCACGCTGATCGTGGTCTATGCGGTATCGGTGCTGGGGCTGGTACTCATCCCGGGGCAGGATGACCAGGGCCAGCCCTGGCGCATGGGGTTCTTTCACGCCTTCTATTTTGTTTCCTTCATGGGATCGACCATCGGCTTTGGCGAGGTTCCCTATCCCTTTACCGATGCTCAGCGTTTCTGGACCCTGGCCTGTATCTACGCCACCGTGATCGCCTGGCTGTACAGTATCGGTACCCTGCTGGCGCTGCTGCAGGAACCGGCGTTCGGGCGTCTGATGCGCAGGCGAGCCTTCGTCAACGAGGTGCGGCGCCTGCGCGAGCCCTTCTATCTGGTGTGCGGGTATGGCGTTACGGGCAGCCTGGTGGTGAAAAAGCTGGCGGCGCGGGAAATCCGCACCGTGGCGCTGGATCTGAAGCAGGATCGTATCGATGCGCTGGAAATGGATGGGCTCTCGATCCGGGTGCCGCGCCTGTGCGCCGATGCGTCCCTGCCCGATGTGTTGCATGACGCCGGGCTGCGTCACAAGTGCTGTATTGGTGTGCTGGCGCTGACCGACGATGACCAGGCCAATCTGTCAATTGCCATAGCCAGCAAGGTGCTGGTGCCTGAGCGCATGGTAATCAGTCGCACCGAGTCCGATGTCACTACCGCAAACTTGGGCTCCTTTGGCACTGATCTGGTGGTAGACCCGTTCAGTGCCTACGCCGAGTATCTGGTGCTAACGACCCATGCACCCTATACGCACCTGGTGTACGACTGGCTGCTGAATCCGTTGCATCGCCCGATGGCGACAGTGCACAAGCGCCGGGAGGGACGCTGGATTATTTGCGGGTATGGCCGTTTCGGGCGGGCACTTTATGGGGCATTTCGGCAGGCTGGCGTTGAACTGACACTGATTGACGAGGGCAAGAATGGTCAGGCACTGCCCGCACCCCAGGTGCAGGGTATCGGTACCGAGGCAGTTACGCTGGAAGCGGCGGGTGTCGCTGATGCGGTAGGGATCGTGGCGGGCACCTTTCATGACGCCGACAACCTGTCGATCATCATGACGGCACGGGCGCTGAATCCCAGGCTGGTCACCGTGGTGCGCCAGAACCTGGGCGAAAACGATCTGGTGTTTCAGCACTCCCGTGCCGACTTTGTCATGGAGCCTGGGCGTATCATCGCCAACCGCATACTGGCCCAGATCAAAACGCCGCTGTTACCGGTATTTATTGAACGCATGCTGCGCGAGCATGACGATGTCTGGGCCCATGTATTGCTCAATCGCATGAGTCATGTGGTGGGCGAACGGGAGCTCGACAGCTGGAGCATCCGTCTGTGTGAGGAGGAAACCCCGGCACTGCTTATGTTGCAGCGCGAACAGGTGCTCAAACTGCGCACCCTGATGAAAGACCCGCGGGATCGCACCCGAAGCCTGCCCTGTATGGCGCTGATGCACCGTCGCGGCGTCGAGGTGCGATTGCTGCCCGGCGAGCTTTGTGA
>JBFGZM010000313.1:0-4536 GCA_041586815.1 Marinobacterium sp.
AACATCCTGAGCCCGGCGCTCACTGCTGCAGTTTGTTCCCAACCGTCACGCGACACAGCAGTGTATTGTCCTGCACCAGGTCGTCGCTCCATACCAGCTTAGCCGAGCTGTCCCAATCAATTTTGTCGTAGCCGCCCTTGGGACGAACGTCACGGGAGGAGTGCTCGACAGCCGCGGGCCAGGCACTGTCGTCAAAACCCGGCGCGGTCCAGTCTGCCGGGATTTCGGTTGTCTCAAAGCCGCAGCCCCCTTGCCCGGCGATGGGGTCGCTCTCGGTCGCGCAGGACCTGTCCAGCGGCGCGCGATGCACCACCAGGCAACGCATGTTGCTGTCTGTCACGGCCACAACCTCGCCAGTGCCGGTATCCCGAAACTGTGCGATCATCCCGCCATCACCCATCTGCTGGCGGTGCGATCCGATATATTCCAGGCCTGTGTCGTTTTCCTTGAAGTCCTTTGCCATGATCGCAATCGTCATCGGCATCTCGGCGCTGAACGCAGTTGATTCGGCGTTGAACGAGCGCTCGGTGGTAATCGGCACGCTATCCTCGATGACCTTGCTGCCGTTCACATGCATCACGAACCAGTTGTCGACCCACAGATCGGCGGTGATGGCGCGAGTTTCAGCCATTGCAGATCCGGCACTCAAGAGTAAAGCCATTGTCAGCAGGTTACGCATAGATAGTCCTGAGATGATCGAGAGAAACGGTAACGTTCGCCATGTTGAGTGAGCTCAATGCCAGAGCCTGTCCCCTGGACAGCTTTGCGACTTTACACCCCCGCCGCCCAGCCATTGTCATCCCGCACTGCGCGCAGGGGCGCAGTCTTGCCCGCGGCTTCCATGCCCGCATCCTCGCTTACAGCCAGATCCCGCAGCGGCTTCAGATACGTTTCCACATCCGCCAGCTTGTAACCCTTTTGAGCCGGTACACGGATCAGCGGCAGCTGTACCTGGGCACAGATCTGCTGCAGCATCTCATCCCGTTGCTGGCGCTTGCGCTGCTGATGGCTGCTGTCATCCAGCTCCAGCACACAGACAGGCACCAGATCACCACTGTTGCAGATCACAAAATCGAAATGCTTGGCATTGATGCGGTTGAAGGCCTTTTGCCACAGCCGCCTGTCCTTGCCGGGCACAGGCTCGATGATATCGGCCACCCGCACCTTGCCGTAAACGCGATAGCGCGCATCCAGCACCTGATCCAGCACGCCGGCAAAGGAGCGTTCAGCGGGGGTAAAAAGCGCCGGCCGGCGGCGGTATTGTGGCGCCTGGGCCACGGTGGTGCGGGAGCCCGTGCGGGCGAGGAATATCAGTACCACCACTGCTACCAGAACCAGCAGCGCAACGATCAGCAGAGTATCCATAGCTCAATCCTTGAGTAGCCACGAAGGCTGCAACACTTGCCTAAAAGGGGCCAGCTGGCGCAGCGAAGGCCCAGTGTGCGCCGAACCCGGATGCCTTACAAGCGCCGCAAAGCCCGGCCAGTCCCTCTGTTCCAGCGGGAAAGTGGGTGCCTCAGTCAGCCAGTTGCGGCAGGTCGCGAAACAGCTCCAGCGCCTCGGGATTGGCCAGGGCATCCTGATTTTTTACCGGGCGCCCTTCCACCACGCTGCGTACCGCCAGTTCAACGATCTTGCCGGTAAGGGTGCGGGGAATATCGGCCACCTGGATGATCTTGCTCGGCACATGGCGCGGCGAAGTATTGCTGCGGATGGTACTGCGAATCTCCTGTTCGAGCGCCGCATCAAGATTCTCCCCATCCTTGAGGCGCACGAAGAGCACCACCCGCACATCATCCTGCCAGCTCTGACCAATGGCGATGGCTTCCTGCACCGCTCTCACCTTCTCGACCTGGCGGTAGATCTCGGCGGTGCCGATACGCACGCCGCCGGGGTTCAGTACCGCGTCGGAGCGGCCATGAATCACCACGCCGCCACCGGGCATCAGCTCGGCGTAGTCGCCATGGGCCCAGACATCGTCGAAGGTGGCGAAATAGGCATCGCGGTACTTCTCGCCCCCCGCGTCATTCCAGAAACCGATCGGCATCGCCGGAAAAGGCCGGGTGCAGACCAGCTCGCCCTTGCCACTGCCAACAGGCTTGCCATCGTCACCCCAGATCTCCACCGCCATGCCCAGCCCCCGGCACTGCAGCTCACCACTGTTTACCGGCAGGATCGGGCAGCCCAGCGCGAAGCAGGACAGAATATCGGTGCCGCCGGATATCGACGACAGGCACAGGTCCGCCTTGATATCGCGGTACACATAGTCGAAGCTCTCGGGCAGTAACGCCGAGCCGGTGGACAGTATCGCCTTGAGCGGCTCCAGCCGGTGACTCGCGCCCGGCCTGATGCCGGCCTTCTCCTGCGCGGCGAGATACTTGGCACTGGTGCCGAACACCGTAACCCCTTCCTGCTCAACGATATCCCAGAGCACTTCTGCCGTCGGTGCGAAGGGCGAACCATCGAACAGCACCAGGGTGCTGCCAGTAGCCAGGGCACTGAGCATCCAGTTCCACATCATCCAGCCACAGGTGGTGTAGTAGAACAGCGTATCCTCACGCTTGAGGTCCGTGTGCAGCTGATGCTCCTTGAGGTGCTGCAGCAGCGCGCCGCCAACACTGTGGACGATGCACTTGGGTACGCCGGTGGTGCCAGATGAGTACAGAATGCACAGCGGGCTGTCGAAGCGAACCTGGGCAAAGGCAATTTCCGTGGCGCTGGCATCGATAAAATCATCCAGCAGCACGGCCCCCGGCAACGGGCTCAGATCCGGGGCGGCCTCGAGATAAGGCATCACCACCAGCTGCTGGATATCCGGCAGCTGCGGCAACACGCCTGCCAGGCGCTGCAGTGAATCGAAGCGTTTGCCGTTATAGAGGTAACCATCGGTGCTGAAGAGCACCTTGGGCTTGGTCTGGCCGAAGCGATCCAGCACACCATGGGTGCCGAAATCCGGCGAACAGGCCGTCCAGACCGCGCCAAGGCTCGCCGTCGCCAGCATCACCACCACGGTATCGATGACGTTCGGCACAAAGCCCGCCACCACATCAGCTTCCACCACACCCGCCCGACGCAGGCCGGCGGCGACCTGCGCCACCCGCATATAAAGGTCGCCAAAGCTCAGGCTCTCGCGCCGCCCCGCCTCGTTATGAAACACCAGCGCTGTGCCATCGTCGCGGCGGCGCAGCAGGTTCTGTGCATAATTCAGCCGCGCATCCGGAAACCAGCGCGCACCCGGCATCCGGTCGCCATCGACCAGCACCCGCTCGCCCCGTGTGCTTGCGCGCACATCCGTGAAGTCCCACAGCAGCGACCAGAACGCCTCCGGGAGCTCGACCGACCAGCGGTAAAGCGCGTCATAGGTCGCAAAACTCGTTCCGGCCCTAACGCCGGCCTGCTGCATGAACGCATGCAGATTGCTTTGCTCGACCCGCGCTGCGCTCGGTTGCCACAATTGCCCGTTCATCGCCCTGCTCCTTCATGTATTGTTGTTCTTGTCCGGCGATCGCTAACCAAATCTTAGCCGCTGCCGCGATTAAGAACAGTGTGCAACAGGCTTATATATTTATTAAGTTTGTTTTTTAACAGTTTTTATTTGTTTAACAAATAATTAATTACAGACCTGCGGCAACTCATATCAAGCGCAGGCACCGTGCCTGCGGGACGCAACGCAACGCCAAAGCTGCTACTGTTTCACCCGCGACTCCCAAAGCCCCGGCAAGACAATGACAGACAGCTTCATCCAGCACAGCGCCAAACCTGCCCTGCCACCGCTTGCCCTGACCAGTGGCAGCCTGGAGGCGCTTAAATGGCTCGCGCTGATTCTGATGACCGGGGACCACATCAACCGCTTCCTGCTTGACGGCTCCCTGCCGATTCTGTTTGAGCTCGGCCGCCTCGCCCTGCCGATCTTCGTGTTTGTTCTCGCCTGCAACCTTGCCCGCCCGGGCCAGCTCGAGCGCGGCACCTATCCGCGCACCATGAAACGCCTGGCACTCTTCGGTGCAATCGCCTCCGTGCCCTTCATCGCCCTGGGGGATCTGTTGCACGCCGGCTGGTGGCCGCTGAACGTGCTGTTCTCGCTGCTGGTACTCAGCTCCACGCTCTACCTGATCGAGCGCAATGAGTACTATGACCGAGTGGCTGCCGGCATCCTGTTCATGGTGGGCGGCAGCCTGGTTGAATACGGCTGGATCGGGCTCTGCCTGGGTATATCCGCCTGGATATTCTGCAAGCGACCCTCAGTACCGGCAGCCGCGGCAACACTGCTCGCCTGCGCCGGTCTCTGGTTCAGCAACAGCAACCACTGGGCTCTGGCCGCCATACCGCTGATTCTGGGTGCCACTCGCCTCAAGCTGCCAGTCCCGCGCCTGCGCGGATTCTTCTACATCTACTACCCGCTGCACCTGGGTGTAATCTGGTTGCTTCGCACCGTGGTGGGAGATTTGTGATTTGGACTGCTGACTGGGGATTCGTGATCGTCAGCGCTAGGCCCTGTAAACAAACCGGGCTCGAGCCAAACAACCTCAGGCGCCG
>JBFGZM010000314.1:0-4528 GCA_041586815.1 Marinobacterium sp.
CTGCTGGAGCAAGATCATGACTTATCTGATGCTGTTCGCAGGTTTGCTGGCGCTGGTGCTGATCAACGTCCCCATCGCCGTCGCAATTGGTGTAGTGGCGCTGGTGGGCATGGTGCTGGCCAACGACAGTAATGTACTGCTAAACGTGCCGCTGACATTATTCGATGGCGCGACCAGTTTTCCGCTGCTGGCGATTCCGCTGTTTGTGCTGGCCGGGGAGCTGATGAACATTTCCAGCATTTCGCGCCGGCTGATCGACCTGGTGTCATCCATGATCGGATTTGTGCGTGGCGGACTGGCGATGGTCAATATCGGCGTGTCGATGTTTTTCGCCGAGATATCAGGTTCCGCAGTGGCGGATGTGGCTGCCACCGGCAGCGTGCTCATGCCCGCGATGAAGAAAAAGGGTTACAAGCCGGCTTTTGTGGCGGCAATTACCTCTTCGTCGGCATCCCTGGCGATTATTATTCCACCGTCAATCTCGATGATTCTGTATGGCGCAATCGCCGATGCTTCAATCGTGAAGCTGTTTCTGGCGGGTGTGATTCCGGGGATACTCGGCGGCGGCATGATGATGGCACTGTCCTACTATTTTGCGGTGCGCTATGACCTGCCACGGGAAGAGGCCTTCCGTTTCAAGGTGGTGTGGGAAAAACTGCGGGCTGCGAGCTGGGCCCTGATGTTGCCGGTGATCATTCTGGGCGGCATCTTCGGTGGTATCGTCACGGCTACCGAAGGCGCTGGCCTGGCGGTGCTGGCGGCGCTCTTTATTGGTTTTGTCGTTTACCGAGAGCTGACACTGAAACACCTGTACAAGTGCATGGTTCGCGCCTCGGTGCAGACGGCGGCGGTGATGCTGCTGGTGGCAACCTCCGCGCTGCTCGGCCTGTACCTGACAGAGGCACGGCTGCCCCAGCAGATGGCCCAGGGTATCATGAGTATCACCGATGATCCGGTTACGGTACTGATGCTGCTGAATGTACTGTTCCTTGTGCTGGGCATGTTTCTGCACGGTGCAGCGGCCATAATCCTGGTGGTGCCGATGGTGCTGCCGCTGGTGCAGCAGTTCGGCATTGACCCGATCCATTTTGGCCTGATCGTGACGCTTAACCTGGCCATTGGACAGCAGACGCCACCGGTGGCAAGTGTACTGGCCACATCCTGCTCCATCGCCAAGGTGGACATGTGGACAGCCACCCGGGCCAACCTGCCCTTTATCGGGGTACTCATTGCCCTGCTGATGCTGGTGACCTATGTGCCGGCGGTTTCGCTGGGGCTGGTGCACTGGGTCTACGGAGGATAAGTCTCCATCCATTACATGCGCGAGATTTTCGCTCCCCGACGCCTTGGCGTCGGGTTTTTTTTTGATTGCTGCCCTGTGGCAGGGTTAGACCCGGCGGACCATGTTAGTGACTGCAGCCCGGATTCCGGTCTAACCGACGGGGCATGTATAATGGCCGCCTTTGTTGGCAAAGGTGGCGGCTAGATGTTTCATATCGCGCTTTACGAACCCAGGGTGCCGCCCAATACCGGCAATATTATTCGCCTGGCGGCCAATAATGGCTGCACTCTGCACCTGATTGAGCCTTTGGGCTTTGATCTTGATGAAAAGAAATTGCGCCGGGCCGGGCTGGATTATCATGATCTGGCGCGCATGCACCGGTATGAAAACTATGCGGCCTTTACCGCGGCCATGCAGGGGCGGCGTATTCTGGCCTGTACCACCAAGGGAGCCCGTAACCACGATCAGATTGAATATCAGCCTGGCGATGTGCTGCTGTTCGGTTCCGAAACCAGTGGCCTGCCGGATGCGGTGATGCAAAGCATTGCGCCGGATTATCGGCTGCGTATTCCCATGATGCCCAATAACCGCTCGCTGAATTTGTCCAATGCGGTGGCAATTATCAGCTATGAAGCCTGGCGACAACAGGGTTTCGCCGGTGGGGTCTGAGTGGGGCTGGGCTGTTCAATAATGCCGGGGAGTGTTGCTGTCATACAGGACTATCCCGGCAATCTGGCAAAGTGTATGCAGCGGTCTCTTGATATTAACCTGGCCTGCAAACAGTTTCTCTGCCTGTTCGTCGGTCACGCCACCGTTCTTTAACCCAAGAGTATGGGTGCAGGTGTACGGACATGCTGGGTGCTTTTGGGGGAGAGGAGATGGCGCTCGCATTAGGCCATTTTTCAAATGAAGGCCCAATGATGCCCCCAGTTTCATCTATTAACCCTCCGGATTGATAACCATGATAATCATGCGGATATTGGCGGGGCCGGCGGTTTGAGCGTTTGTGTGCTTATGCGGAAATAACAGCTGGCGGGCAGGAGTGCGGTTTTCTGCAGCCCTTGATACAAAAAAAGCGCCGTATCCTGGAGGACGCAGCGCTTTCTTTAGACTGGCTGTTAACCCTTTGGATTAACAGCTACCGCTTCCAAAGTCCGAATTAACGGGCTTTGGTGTCTGATCACTTCTGGATCAGGAAGTCTTCTTTCTTGGCGCCTTTTTCAAAACGCTCCAGGAAGACACGGGGGGTGCGGCCACGGCCGGACCATTCATGCGGCTTGCCATCGGTATCGATCAAGCGGTACTTGGCCGGTACAGAGGCTTTCTTGGTAGCGGTAGCGCCACCAGCGGAGAGATCGTCGGCAGACAGACCGAGTTCGGCCATCTGAGCCTGGATTTTTTTAACCGCTTCCAGACGAGCTGCATCAGCGGCTGCGCGTTCTTCTTCTGCAGCAACTTTTTCGTCGCGGATTTCCTGAAGATCGGCCAGAACCTTCTCCAGTTCTGCGACGGAAATTTCAGTTACGGCTTTACGCAAAGAGTTTTTACGCAGCAGTGTTGAAGTGAACTCGTTTTCGCTCATTTAATAGCCACCTGTTGTCATGTTGAGAACGTGCTGGATTCTACAGAATAAAATTATATTAGCAAATTAATTGCAGAGGTAAAGTTTAAGGCCCTCAGTCTTAATGGCAATCGCACGTATTGGTTATTAATCGAGTGCCGGGCTTGGTGCCGTGCAGTCAATCCTGTGAACTTTACTATTGAAGCGGGTGCCAATTGTCCAGCGAGGCTTTTGGAAGGGCTGGCTGTGCCGCTCATATGGTGGTTCAGGGGAACTTAAGGTGCTATTTGCCTGTCAGTTTTCCCTGGCCTGGTGCGTCGTTCTGCTCGGGATGGTTTTTGCTATGGCACAGATTCAAGAGCTGACGCTGTGTGATACGGGGCCTTTAAATTAAAAAGGCCCCGAAAGTCAGAGTGGTTAATAGGCCAGCCCGGTGAACAGATCATCAAACAGGGAATAGGACTTTTTGATCCAGACTCGGGTGCGCTGACGCTCCATAAGGCTGAGATGCTCCAGGTTTTTGTCCTTGATGTTTTCTGCTCCCCAGAAACTGAAGCTCAGTTCGTCAATCTTGCGCATGGTTTCACGGTGCAGGGCGGGCAGGGCGGCATGCTGGGCTCTGCCATTGGTTGTGGCCGCGGCACTGTGCAGCACGGCGTCGATGGCGGCGAAGTTGGTGCCGCGGCCTTCGTTCTTGATAATGGCGATATTCAGGCGGTTTCCATATTTGGCCAGAAAGGTTTCCAGCAACGCGACCGAGTCCTGGCCATCATCCACCAGGTACCAGTAGAGCAACGGAATCTGCAGTTCGGCACACATGTCGAGCACGCCGTTCTGGTCGATCCAGCGATCCAGAAAGCGCTCGCTCTGGGCTGGCAGGTCGATGAGGATCTGTTCATCATTCTCCAGCGCCAGTTCCATGACCTGGTCGGTGCTTTCAAACGAGTCCAGATTGATGGGGCGGGTAAACTCGGGGTAAAAGCGGCTCAGGGTGGCATGGGACTGGTCGGCGTCGAACCCGAGATAGGGCATGGACTTGTCCAGAAAATACTGTGACAGCAGGCGCGACAGTACTGATTTTCCTACGCCGCCTTTTTCTCCGCCAATAAAGTGGATGGTGCTCATCAATAGGCTTCCTTTTGAATATTTCAACGCAATACAGGGTTATAAACCGTCGGCATCGTCGTACCTGGGTTGTCCTTGGGCACGCCGCCTTCACGTCTGCTTTCAGGGCCGGGTGGCGCTGCAGACAGTGCACAATGACAGTCAACAGGCACTGAACGGGTGCAGATCGTCGCGTCCATCGCGATCCAGCCGACTGTGATACTGCACCAAGTTCGGTCTCGACGCTATCGGCGTGGGGGTCACGGGGCGACAATTATTATGGTCGCACTGCGGTGTTCGGCTAGCGCCGCCTGCCAGGCCCAGGGCTCCGAACTTACCTGCAGTGACATCCCCGTGGTTACATGCAGCATTCGTACCGACTCAGGTACGGTATAGCGGCGATATTGCCATGCTGTTACGTGAACCCAGGTGCGGGGGTACAGCGGATTAATATGAGGTGATTTCAGCTAGCCGGGTGTCATCGTTTTTTTGGGGAGGTTATAGGTCTTTTCTAACAGATTGTTATATCGGCTATTTATTTTATTTCACTTGAAACCTGGATTAAGTTTATTCAGTCAGCC
>JBFGZM010000315.1:0-4516 GCA_041586815.1 Marinobacterium sp.
GAGCACCTCAGGATGCAACCGACCTGTTTTCATAGTTCATTCGCCAAACAGCCGGGCGGCGATTTGTCGAGCTCATCAACAGTCCGCACATCCCCCGGGCCTGCCATCTGCTGGCCCAAGGCGACCTGCCCATCACTGATACCTGCTTTGATGTGAGCTTTGGCAACCTGTCCAGCTTCAACCGGAATTTTCATGCCCAGAAGGGCAAGCCCCCGCTGGATTACGGCAAGCTGGCGCCGGTCTCAGCTCCCTTTCCAGTCCAGCGCCGCCTGCAGCAAACCCTTTAGCACCCGCCGGGTGGGTGCCGCCAGATCCTCGCGAAAATCGAAGGGCTCGGTTTCATCCATGTAGGTGCATTGCACCAGTTCCAGCTGAACGGCGTGGATATTCCTCCGCGGATTACCGTATTGACGTGTGATATAGCCTCCCTTGAAGCGACCATTGAACACGTGGTTGAAGCCCTTTTGCTGCGTACAGGACGCCTGCAGCCGTGCCGCCAGCGCGGGGGCGCAGCTGGCACCGCTGTTGGTGCCCAGGTTCAGGTCCGGCAGACGGCCATCGAACAGGCGCGGCACCTCCGAACGGATGGAGTGCGCATCCCACAGCAGCGCATAGCCGAACTCAGCCTTCAGACGCTGCAGTTCGTCGCTCAGGGTCTGGTGGTAGGGTGTCCAGATTTCATCCAGATAACGGGCCCGTTCCTGTGCAGATGGCGCAAGGCCATCACGGAACAGCGGGCGACCATCGAACAGCGTATCCGGGTAAAGCCCGGTGGTGGCCGTGGCGTACAACGGCTTGTCATCAGCCGGACGGTTAAGGTCGACAACATAGCGGGAATAACGCGCTTCCAGCACACTGGCGCCCAACTCCTCGGCGAAATCGTAAAGCTGTGGAATGTGCCAGTCGGTATCGGCCAGACTCATCGCCTCCGGCACCAGCCCCGCTTCGACAGCCGGTGTCAGGCGTGTACCCGGATGCGGCATGCTGATCAGCAGCGGCACACGCCCGCGGGTGAAGTTCAAAACGTTATCCATGGAATAGCTCCCTCATACTGCGGATGTTACGGCACCAGGACGCGACCGACACTCAAACATTAAATGTATATACAATCAGGCAGGCACACAACGGGCTCTGCGAAGGCCTGCCGGATCAGACGAAAAAAAAATGCACGCGGCCGGGCTACAGCGGCGAGGCTCTTAGCAAAGCGCCTCTTGTAGAACACTCCCTACAGCGGTGTAAGTTCAACCAGGCAGCAATACACACTCGCCTGCGCCGACAGCGTTAATTCGGACAGCTGCCGCTCGCCAAAGAGACACAGACAATCAAAGCGGCCCAGGGACCCGCAGTCCTCCCCCTGCCGACTCACCCGCAGGCCATCACCGGCACTGAACAGCAACACGGTCGGCGCCGAGCTGAACAAGCGCTCAGCCTGGCCAATGCACAGCCATTGCAGGCGTGCACTGTAACGCTGCGGGTCATAGATCAGATTGAAATCGCGGATCGCACCATCCAGCAGGCGACAGTCCACCTGGCTGTCACCGGCGAACGCAAAGGGATCAAAGGCACCCAGCGGGCGGCTCTGAGCTCCGTCGACGTGCAGGCACATGCCTTGTCCCTCGAGTACACTGATGATTCGCTGATATCCGGCAAACGACGAAAAGGCCCCGGCCTCGCCGACATCGGCGATCGAGACGCGCCAGCCAAACCCATCCAGATCTGCGCCCGCATCGCGCTTGATCTCCAGTGTGGTGCCGGCTCCATTTTTCCAGGGCATGCGGGGGTAATTCGCCGCGCGTAACAGTTTAATCATATGAACACCTTCCTAGCCAGGGCCGATACAGAGTGAACTGCGCTAGCGTTAAACCCCGGGACGACACGGAAAACATAGCAGTTTACGCACCCTGAAAACACCTGTGTATATTTATGTATATACAATAATTCTGCGAGGATGATGATGCCGACCTATTACGCCGAACGTGCGTTACTGCCACAGGGCTGGGCCGATGCCGTACGCATTGAGGTTGCACCCGACGGCGTTATCCGCGATATCCAGACCGGGGCCAGCAGCGATGGCACGCGATACCTCAAAGGTCCGGTGCTGCCGGGCATGCCTAATCTCCATTCCCATGCCTTTCAGCGCGCCATGGCGGGCCTCGCCGAAGTGGCCGGCAATCCGCAGGACAGTTTCTGGACCTGGCGTGAACTGATGTACAAGCTGGTTGGCCGCATCACGCCGGAGCAGCTGGAGGTCATCGCCTGTCAGCTCTATATCGAGATGCTCAAGGCCGGTTACACCAGCGTCGCCGAATTTCACTACGTACACCAGGATCCGCAGGGACAGTGCTACCAGGAACCGGCCGAACTGGCCCTGCGGATCAGCCGGGCCGCGCAAAGCAGCGGTATCGGCCTGACACTCTTGCCAGTGCTCTACAGCCATGCAGGATTCGGCGGCCAGGCGCCCCACACAGGACAACGCCGCTTTATCAACGATACCGACGGCTACCTCGAGTTGCTGGATTCCATTCGCAGGCACCAGGCTGCGCTCCCCATCCAGTCAGCCGGGCTCTGTTTTCATTCGCTGCGTGCAGTCAGGCCGCAGCAGATCACCCAGGTACTGGCAGCCGACACCACCGCCTGCCCTATCCATATTCACATCGCCGAACAACACCAGGAAGTCGACGACTGCCTCGCCTGGAGCGGGCGCCGGCCGCTGCAATGGCTGTACGAGAATGCGCCTGTCGATGCGCGCTGGTGCCTGGTGCACGCAACCCATGCCACGGCGGAGGAAGTCACGGCGATGGCCCGCAGCCAGGCGGTGGTCGGACTCTGCCCGACCACCGAAGCGAACCTGGGCGACGGTATCTTCCCGGCCACGGATTACCTGGCCCAGGGTGGGCGTTTGGGCATCGGCTCAGACAGCCATGTCTCCGTCAGCCTGGTGGAAGAGCTGCGCTGGCTGGAATACGGCCAGCGTTTGCGGGATCAGAAGCGCAACCGCCTGTATCGCCAGAACAACCCGATGATCGGCCGTGCCCTGTTCGACACCGCGCTGGACGGCGGCGCCCAGGCATCCGGGCAGGCCATCGGCGCCCTTGCAACCGGCAAGCGCGCCGACCTGATCGTACTGGATGGCAAGGATCCGTACCTTGCAACTGCCCGGGGCGATGCATTGCTCAACCGCTGGCTCTTCGCCAGCAACAGCAACCTGGTGAAAGATGTGATGGTTGCAGGGCAATGGGTGGTAACAGATGGTTATCATCCGCAGGAAGAGACCAGCACCGGCAAATTCAGGCAGGTGCTCAAGGCGTTGCTGGACGCCTGAGCGCTGAACAGGTCTGTCCACTGTCGCCGATAGCTTGTTGCCACAATGCCGGATCCGCAGCGCAGCGTGCGCCGCTCGGGGCAGGCTGGAATGCGCGTGTCAATTGCACCGTGCGGCAGGTCGCTGCCAGGTTCGGTTGATCTGGTTGAAATGAGATTAAGGTGCTTGCGTTGGAGCCTGTGCGGGCTGGGGTATCGACGCGGTTTGAGAGTTCATGTTGCGCCTTGCTGGCACATTACTTTCTTACTTTCTTTGCACGCGCAAAGCACGCAGGTTGATGAGATGGTCTCCTCCCCGCTCCAACCGGCGTCACGATGCGCCAAGACAAAGGATGAAGTCTTTTATCTGACGAGTTGAGGAGAAGACCATGAATAAGCTCGATTGTTTAGATCCACAACCGTGAGAAGACATTACGGCCTTGCTCCAGCGCATCCATGCACCCGCAGGATGACCGCCAGGGATGGCGGAAGTCCTGAAAATGCAGGAGCAATTTTCAGGGAAATACGTCCCTGTAATCGTCGCTCCTGCGCATCCCTGCGCCCGCGACATACCGTACATCCTGTACATAAAAAAGCCGCCGACAGGGTCGGCGGCAAGGCTATGATCGGGGTGCGTATCCGACCAGGGTGTGGCAATCGCGTGCTGGTGCGCCAGCCTGCGATTGCCGGTGAGAGCGCAAAGGTTCTCGAGCTATGAATCAGTGCGAATCAGGCCACCAGCTTTTCCCGCGTCACGAAATCCTGGGTGTCGGCCAGGGCTTTGGCGAACTTCTCGATCAGCTCGTCGATCTGCGCTTCGCTGATGATCAGCGGCGGGCAGAAGGCAATACTGGACCCGGCCACAGCCCGGGTGATCAGTCCATGCTGTTCGCAGGCGCGCTGGGCGAAGGCGCCCACGGCACCGCCCTCGAACGCCTTGCCGGTGGCCTTGTCGGCCACCAGTTCAACGGCGCCAATCAGGCCGCGGCCGCGCACCTCGCCCACCAGCGGATGATCGCGGAAGGCATCCAGGCGGCTTTGCAGGTATTCGCCCATGCGCGCCGCATGGCCGAAGATATTGTCGCGCTGGTAGATCTCCAGCACTTTGAGCGATACCGCGCAGGCCACCGGGTGGCCCGAGTAGGTGTAACCGTGGCCAAAGGCACCAAGCTTGTTGCTCGGCTCCACCATGGCATCGTACAGATCCCCCCGGATC
>JBFGZM010000316.1:0-4480 GCA_041586815.1 Marinobacterium sp.
AACGCGTTGACCTGTTCGACGATCTTGCCCATGCGCTTGAGTTCCCGGTCGTTCTTGCTCCCGAAAACCTTCTTCAATAGTGATGTCAGCATAATCCGAATTTCAACCAGTTGAATACAAAGACTTTTACGCGCGTGCCACAAAAAACAACTCGACATTCTACCCACATTGGGGCGCCGAGTAGAATTTTAAACGCATTTATTTTGCGACAGGGCCAAATCCCGACGGCCTGAACGCAATCAGGCCGGGCAAAAAGCCCGGCCTGATTTCACTGAACCCGCTGCGACCTATCGAAGATCAGCCGGCTCTGGCCGCCCTGGCATAGCTGATGGGCGCCAGGCTATCGTCGTCCTCAAAGGTAACGATCTCCCAGGCATCCGGTGTTTCCAGGAGCTTGCGCACCAGCATGTTGTTCAGATAGTGCCCGGACTTGTGCCCCACAAACTCACCGATAAGGCTTTTGCCGGCCAGGTAAAGATCACCCACCGCATCCAGGATCTTGTGCTTGACGAACTCATCATCGTAACGCAGGCCTTCGGTATTCAGGATGCGGTGATCATCCACGACGATGGCGTTGTCGAAGCTCCCGCCGAGCGCCAGATTCCTGGAGCGCAGGTACTCGATGTCACGCATGAAGCCGAAGGTACGGGCCCGACTCACCTCGCGCACGAAGTTGCTGCTGGAAAAGTCCAGACAGGCTTCCATGTTGCGGTCGCTGAACGCCGGATGGTCGAACTCGATGGTAAACCCCACCTTGAAGCCCTCGAACGGCCTGAAGCTTGCCACCTTGTCATCGGCGGCAAAGCTGACCTCGCGCGTGATGCGGATAAACTGTTTGGGTGCATCCTGCTCCTCGATACCGGCCGACTGAATCAGGAAAACAAAGGGCGCGGCACTGCCATCCATGATCGGCACCTCTTCGGCACTCAGCTCTACCCAGGCATTGTCGATCCCAAGCCCCGCCAGGGCCGACATCAGATGCTCGACAGTTGCCACCCGGGCACCGTTGTCCGACAGATTGCTCGACAGCGTCGTATCCACCACCAGATCCGCGCGGGCCTGAATCTCCACCGGTGGATCCAGATCGATGCGACGAAACCGGATGCCGGAATCGACCGGTGCAGGCCTGAGCGTCAGGTATACCTTTTCACCGCTGTGCAGCCCGATCCCCGTCGCCTTGATGCTGTTTTTCAAAGTACGCTGTCTGATCATGCTGTTTGCCACACCAGGTTTCGCCCGCAGAGGCGGCGAATAGTACCAAAGGCGCCTTGAACGACGCAAACCGGGCCGGGCCTGAAACGCCTGGCCTGCCCGGCCCGTCTAACCGCCATCAGTCCGCCTGACGGCGCAGGAAGGTCGGAATATCCAGCGCGCCGTATTCGCCCTGTGCACTGTTGCCGGCCTGGCGCACCGAGGCACGCGGCGACTCGCCATCCGCCGGGGCTGCCGGTTCATCCAGCATGGCTTCCTGGCGCTTGCGGCGCAGCACTGTGGGCAGCTCGATTTCCTGCATGTTCAGGGCGCCATCGGGCTTGTAGTTGCTGTTGTTGCTGACAACGCGGATTTCCTCGGTACGCTTGTCCAGCCCCGTGGCAACCACGGTGACCTTGAGGTCGTCGGTCATTTCCGGATCGATAACGGTACCAACCACGATAGTGGCATTGTCGGACGCGTACTCCTCGACGATATTGCCCACTTCGGTAAATTCGCCCAGGCTCAGATCCAGACCCGCGGTAATATTGACCAGAATGCCGCTGGCACCCTTGAGGTCCACATCTTCCAGCAACGGGCTCTTGATGGCCGCCTCTGCCGCCAGTGTTGCACGCTCGTCACCACGGGCAATGCCCGTCCCCATCATCGCCATGCCCATTTCGGACATTACGGTGCGCACGTCGGCGAAGTCGACGTTGATCATGCCAGGACGGGTGATCAGGTCGGCAATGCCCTGCACGGCGCCCTTGAGCACATCATTGGCCGTATTGAAGGCATTCAGCAGGCTGCAGTTGCGACCAAGCACCTGCATCAGCTTCTCGTTGGGGATGATAATCAGGGAGTCGACGGACTCGCGCAGTTCACGAATGCCCTCTTCGGCAATCTTCATGCGCTTGCGGCCTTCGAACGGGAATGGCTTGGTGACCACCGCCACCGTCAGAATGCCCAGTTCACGGGCCACTTCCGCCACAATGGGTGCCGCACCGGTACCGGTGCCGCCGCCCATGCCGGCGGTGATGAACACCATGTCTGCGCCCCGGATCATCTCGGCGATGCGCTCTCGGTCTTCGATTGCCGCCTGACGGCCGACGTCCGGATTGGCCCCGGCGCCAAGCCCCTTGGTCAGTTCATTGCCAATCTGCAGCACCGAACGCGAAGCGGAGTTGCTTAGCGCCTGGGCATCAGTATTGGCACAGATAAATTCAACGCCGTCGACATCGCTGTTGAGCATGTGATGCACGGCATTGCCGCCACCGCCGCCCACACCGACAACCTTGATTATTGCGCTTTGTGGTACGTTATCGAGTAATTCAAACATATCCCCTTCCTCCGTTATAGCGCCTGCCAACTACATTCCGGCACCGTCAAAAACTAAAAAGCGTTGTCATTCCAAGATCGCTAGCGCGCCTCAGAAGTTTCCCTGAAACCATGTTTTCATGCGGCCCAGCACGGAGCCGACACTCGGCATTGCCGGTACCTGGATCGGGTTGCGCCGTGCCGGCAGCTCCTGCATGGAGCTGCGGGCCGACACCGTCGGCAGCTTGTTCGCCGGCGCCTGGTACTGATGCTCCTGACGGGCATAGTGCAGCAGCCCGGTACCGGTGGCGTAGATCGGATTTTTCAGCACGTCTTCCATGCCAAACACACCGCTGGGTACTGCCAGACGTACCGGCATATGGAAGATCTCCTCGGCCAGCTCCACCGCACCTTCCATCTTGGCACTGCCGCCGGTCATGACCAGTCCGGCCGCTACCAGGTCTTCGAAGCCGCTGCGACGCAGCTCGGCCTGAATCAGCGAAAACAGTTCGTCGTAGCGCGGCTCTACCACTTCGGCCAGGGCCTGGCGGGACAGATCCCGCGCCGCACGATCCCCCACACTGGGCACCTTGATGGTTTCGTTCACGCCCGCCAGTTGCGCCAGTGCACAGGCGTACTTGATCTTGATCTGCTCGGCATGGGGTGTCGGCGTGCGCAGCGCCATGGCGATATCGTTGGTCACCTGATCGCCGGCAATCGGAATCACCGCCGTATGACGGATGGCGCCGCCGATAAAGATGGCGATATCGGTGGTACCGCCGCCAATATCCACCATGCAGACGCCGAGCTCCTTCTCGTCGTCGGTCAGTACCGCGTAACTCGACGCCAGCTGCTCAAGCACCACATGGTCGACCTCCAGCCCGCAGCGGCGAATGCACTTCTCGATGTTTTGCACCGCGTTGATGGCACCGCTGACCAAGTGCACCCGGGCTTCGAGACGAACGCCGGACATGCCCAGCGGCTCGCGAATGCCTTCCTGGTTATCGATCAGGTACTCCTGCGGCAGAATATGCAGGATCTTCTGATCCGCCGGAATTGCCACCGCCCGCGCCGCATCGATCACCCGCTCGAGGTCATGCTCGGTCACTTCCCGGTCCTTGACCGCGACAATGCCGTGGGAGTTCATGCTGCTGATATGGCTGCCGGCAATGCCCACGGTGACCGAGTGAATCTTGCAGCCGGCCATCAGCTCCGCCTCTTCCACCGCCCGCTGAATCGAGCTGACGGTGGATTCAATGTTCACCACCACGCCACGCTTGAGTCCACGGGAGGGCTGCGAGCCGACACCGATAATTTCAATACGTCCGTCCGGGCCGACTTCACCCACCAGGCAAACCACCTTGGAGGTGCCGATATCGAGCACCACGATCATGTTGCTGTCAGACATAGTTCTAACCCGCTTTCTCATCTGTATCCGGCTTGGGCCGCCATTTGACGGCCACTCCGTTGGTATACCGAATATCTACCTGCTCAATCTGCGCCGCGTGCTCCGCAAGCCCCTGACGGTAGATCTGAATAAATCGTGCCAGCCGCTCGGTGACCCGCTCGCGACCAACTACTACCCGCATGCCATTGGCCAGTTCCAGCGTCCAGGCGCCCCGCGCCTCCAGAGACAGGCCATTGAGTTTCAATCCCGCCCCCTGAAACATCCGGTTCAGGTCATGAAACTGCGCCATCACCCGGCCGGTGTCGCTGGCCGGCCCGTTGAGCCGCGGCAGGGATTCGTACTCCGGCTTAAGCTCGGGCCAGAAAATATCCCCCTCGTGATTCAGCAGCCCCTTGTCGCCCCAGCGCGCCACCGGCACTTCTTCATCGATGCGCACCTCGATCGCCGGCGGCCAGTCGCGGCGAACTTTAGCGCCATGCACCCAGGGATCATCCAGCAGTTTTTCCCGCACCCGCACCAGGTCCAGCTGCAGCAGTGGCGAACTCAGCCCTGCCGCCAGGCGCT
>JBFGZM010000317.1:0-4478 GCA_041586815.1 Marinobacterium sp.
CGCGCCTAACCACATCCTACGGGATTGGTGATTCACCTTGGCGCCAGTTGCCACCAATACATCAGAACGGCTCCAATTCCCCCTTATGAGCAGAAAATTGCTCCTGCATTTTCTGGCTACCGGCCATCCATGGCCGTATGCCGGCGAGCACTGGCGTTATTGTGCGATCAGGCCCGCAGGGGCGTTGACAGGGACTGTCGAGCCGACGATTAGGAACAGGATGTGCACTCCTTACCTTGAAGGCCGTCGCCCGCTCAATGGCGTCAGATCGCAGCAAGAAGGCTTCATTGGGGCGCATTCTTTTAGGTAAAGAGCTTTGGTTACTTTCTTTGCGCGTGCAAAGAAAGTAACGCGCCAGCAAGGCGCAACCCCAACCATCAGACTCCCTCGCAACGCCCGCCAGCACAGCGGTTTCTAGAATCAACAACTGTTACCCATGTGGGTGAACTGTAACGACTCTACAGCACCACAAACCGATCCACCGCCACCGCTTCCGCAATCGCCTTATCGGCATTGCGTAATGCCTCGGCCTCCTCCTCCGTAAGAAGCTTCTGTGCCAGCGCCTCATCAATAGACTCAATATCCGCACGATGCAGGCGCACCCGCAGGGGTTCTGTTGCCACCACCTGCTCAAAGGCCTGCTCCACCCGATCCACCCCCTCCCCCGGATTGCCGGGATAGACCCCCAGGGTAAGCCGGTCGCGCACCGGCCCCGGCGTCAGCAGACGCTCGGCACAGGCCGAGATCAGCGCATCCGATGGGCCCGATGTCCAGCGCCCGACGGGGAATACGGTCAGGCGCAGCAGCCAGGACAGCGGCCGGGATGGGAAATTGTCGATCACTTCGTGCAGAGACTGCTCGATGCGCACCAGACCCCGTTGCATGCAGGTATCGAGCAGCACGCGATCGTCCCTGGGGCGGCCGTCATCCTCAAAGCGCTTGAGTGCACAGCTGAGCAGAAACAGCTCTCCCAGCACATCGCCGAGCCGACCGGACAGCATTTCCCGACGCTTTAGATCCCCCCCCAGCGTCAGCAGGCTGACTTCGGTGACCCAGGTCAGGGCTGCTGAAAAACGGCTGAGCCTGCGGTAGTGCAGCGACAGCTCGGCACCATCCAGCGGTGCCGAGGCAAGATATCCCAGGGTCGCCCCGTGAAAGAGGCTTCGCAGCAGCGTTTTGGCGGCAAAGCCGGCGTGGCGCAGCAGCAGCGGGTCAAAGGCCGCAATGGCCGCCGCTTCATCGGGCTCGGCCGCCGCCTGCATTTCATCCAGCAGATAGGGATGGCACCGCACCGCACCCTGACCAAACACAATCAGGCTGCGCGTGAGGATATTGGCACCCTCCACGGTGATGGCCACCGGAATGGCGCGGTAGACATTGCCCAGGTAATTCAGCGGTCCGTCACAGATGGCCTTGCCGCCGTGGATGTCCATGGCATCGTTGACGATTTCGCGCATCCGCGCCGTAGCCTGGACCTTGAGAATGGCCGATATAACCGCCGGCACCCGGCCCTGATCCAGCGCCTGGGTGGTCGCCAGGCGCGCCGCATCGATCAGGTACAGGCTGCTGGCCATACGCCCCAGCGCTTCCTGCACACCTTCAAAGCGCCCCACTGGCAGGCCGAACTGGTAACGCACCCGGGCATAGGCACCGGTGGTGCGCGCCGCCAGCTTGCCGGCACCCACACTCAGCGAAGGCAGGGATATGCTGCGCCCGGTGGCCAGCGCACTCATCAGCATCTTCCAGCCCTGGCCGACACAGGCCTGCCCACCCAGCACCCAGTCCATAGGCATGAACACATCACGACCTTCATTGGGGCCGTTAAGAAAGGCCTGCAGCGCAGGATAGTGCCGCTCACCGATATTGATGCCCGGGGTGTTGGTGGGCACCAGCGCTACCGTGATGCCCAGGGATTCGACCTCCCCCAGCAGGTGATCAGGGTCGTACAGTTTGAATGCCAGGCCCATCAGGGTCGCCACCGGCCCCAGGGTGATATAGCGCTTGGCCCAGCTGACCCGCATGCCCAGCACCTGCTCGCCGTTGTGATCGCCATAGCAGACAATGCCACGATCCGTCATGGACGCCGCATCGGAGCCCGCCTCCGGGCTTGTGAGCGCAAAACAGGGTAGATCCCGGCCGTCGGCCAGTCGAGGCAGGTAGTGGTCTTTCTGTTCGGGCGTACCGTGGTGCAGCAGCAATTCGCCGGGCCCCAGGGAGTTGGGCACCATCACGGTCACGGCCACAGCGATGCTGCGGGTCGAGATACGCATCACCACGGCGGAATGGGCCGAGGCCGAAAAGCCGAGCCCGCCAAACTCCCTAGGGATGATCATGCCAAAGAAGCGCTGCTCACGCAGGAAGTCCCAGATAGGTTCGGGTACCGCCCGCTGCTCCACGCTTAGATCCCAGTCATCAATCAGGGAACAGAGCTGTTTCACCGGCCCATCGAGAAAGGCCTGCTCTTCCTCACTCAGGCGCGGCGTGCCGGCAGACAGCAACTCGGACCAGTCGGGCTTGCCACTGAGCAACTGCGCATCCCACCAGAGCCCACCGGCCTCCAGCGCTTCTCGCTCGGTATCCGATATCGGTGGCAGCAACGCACGGATGCGCCGCAGCACCGGACCGCTGATATAGCGCCTGCGCCAGCGCCCGATAATGCCCTGTGCCTGTTGTCTCTGCTGCATGAGCTCGCCCCCGTGCTGCCGAATGTTCAGCTAAGCATAGACGCAATCCACTCCCATCTGGGGTGTTGACGGTATACAGCATAGGCATCAACGCGCAGCCGCAACGGCCACAACTCGCAACTTACAGCTATCAGCTATCAGCTATCAGCTATCAGCTGACAGCTTAAGGCTTAAACCTTCTCCACCAGCCCCTTGAGTTGCGTAACGATGTGGGCACCGATGGGGATAGCAGAGGTGGCCGCAGGTGACGGTGCGTTACACACCACCAGCGCGCGCTGCGTATTCACAAACAGGAAATCATCCACCAGGGAACCATCGGGGGTCACGGCCTGGGCACGAATGCCCGCCGGGTACGGTGTCAGATCTTCTAGCTGCAATTGCGGGCAGTATTTCTGCACCAGCTTGAGATAGCCGCGCTTGCTGAGCGAGTTGCGAAACTCCGCTAGGCTGGCGCGAAAGTTCTTCATCAGCACCCGGCGCAGGCCCGAATAGCACAGCATTTCAACAGAGTCCCGCAGGCTGATGTCGGTCTTGCGATAGCCCTCGCGCTTGAATGCCAGCACCGCGTTGGGGCCCACCGTGACCGTGCCATCAATCATGCGGGTCAGGTGCACCCCCAGAAACGGCAGCTCCGGGTCCGGGATCGGGTAAATCAGGTGGTTAACGATCCGGTTGTGCTGCGGGGGCAGCAAAAAGTACTCGCCGCGAAACGGCAGTATCCTGAAGCTCGGTTCCAGCCCCAGCAAACGCACAACACGGTCCGCCATAAGCCCTGCGCAGGCCACCAGGTAACGCCCCTTGAAGGTACCGTTCGAGGTATTCAGGGTTACCCCCTCTGCACTCTCCTCGATAGCCGTCACCTCGGTGGCGAATTTCAGGGTACCGCCCGCCGCTTCCACCAGCTTGCCCATCTGCACGGTGATCTCGGTGAAGCTCACAATGCCGGTGGAACGCACGAATATGGCGCCGACACCGCTGATATTGGGTTCGCGTTTTTTAAGCTGCGTTTCGGACAGCACCTCGATCTCGATGCCGTTTTCCTCACAGCGGGACACCAGCGCCTGCATGCGCCGGTACTCGGCCTCGTTGGTGGCCACCAGCAGCTTGCCGCAGTTGTCGTACCTGATGCCGTGCTCGTCACAGAAGGCCCGGGTGGCGGCGTTGCCTTCGCGACAGAACCGGGCTTTTAGGCTGCCTGGCTTGTAGTACACACCGGCGTGTATCACGCCGGAGTTGTGCCCGGTCTGGTGTTGCGCAGGCCCACGCTCCTTCTCAATCACCAGTACGGATTGGCCGGGATAGGCCTGCTGCAATTGCCAAGCAGTGGACATGCCGAGGATGCCGCCACCGATCACGATAAAGTCATAGTTATTGTTCATGTATTGCCCTGCGTCTGGGTAAAAAGTCCTGCTGCATTTGTGTAAAACCCTGCTCCAGCACATCCTGTGCCCGCAGGATGACCACCAGGGAAGGTGGAAATACTGAAAACGCAGGAGCGGTATTTCAGTGAACTACGTCCCTGTACAAACCCTGCTCCAGCACATCCCGTGCCCGCAGGATACGTACTTCACTACAAAAAGGCCGGGTTCAATAAACCCGGCCTGGCAAGTCCGAAAGGCTGCTGGTTACCCACTGCCACCGAAACATCAGAGCGGCTCTTGTGCCCCCTTATGACGCCGGCGAGCACTGAGGTCATTCGGCGATCAGGCCCGAAGGGGCGCAACAGGGACTGATGCGCCTGCGATGAGGTACATGGATGTACCGTCAGCGCAGCCCGCTGAATGATCTCAGAGC
>JBFGZM010000318.1:0-4386 GCA_041586815.1 Marinobacterium sp.
CAGCACCAGCAGAACATAGCTCCAGCCAATTCCCAGCGTGATGCGCTGGATCAGGCGGTCAATCGTGTCCGCCAGAGGTACGGCGGCGAGGGTGTTGTTGTCAGTCACCGGATAGGACCTTCGGGTTCAGGAAAACGATGGAGGCATGCGAACAAGGCCGGGGCTTGTGGCCCCGGCGGCGGGCATTACTCGGCGCGGCTGCGCGGCAGGAAGGCGTTGGATTCCCAGAGGTCGTAACCGGTGCGGAAAGTACTCAGATCATCCCAGACCTTCTTGAAGAAGGGATCCTCAGCGGATTTTTCGGAGGCGACTTCCAGCCATTTTTCCTCGAAGGTCGCCAGCATCTCTTCGCTCCAGTAGCGGATTTCGACACCATTTTTCTTCGCATCCGCCATCACCGGGAACTGCATGGCCTCGCCTTCGGCCACCGAGTTGGTCATGGACGCCATGCAGGTGGTTTCCAGCTGGGCCTGCTGTGACGGGCTCATGCCACCCCAGGTATCCTTGTTGACCAGCAGTTCGAAGATGGTGGCCTGCTGATGCCAGCCCGGGAAGTAGTTGTACTTGACGATCTTGTTCAGCCCCAGACGAGTATCGATGGCCGGCTGGGAAAACTCGGTGGCATCAATGGCGCCCTTCTCCAGCGCGCCGAATATTTCGCCACCCGGAATCTGAACCGTACTGACGCCAAGCTTTTCCATCACCGAAGCACCCAGGCCGTAAAAGCGCATGTTCAGCCCCTTGAGGTCTTCCGGGCTGTCGATCGGCTTGGCAAACCAGCCCGAGGTTTCGGGCGACAGGATGGCACAGGGCAGCACCTTGACGTTATAGCCGGCGCTGTCGTACATCTCCTGGTACAGACTCAGGCCGTTGCCGTAGTACATCCAGGCCATGTATTCACCGGCTTCCGGACCAAAAGGTACGGCGGAGAAGAGTGACGCTGCCGGGATCTTGCCCTGCCAGTAACCGGAAATCGCATAGCCGGAATTCACCTTGCCAGAGGATACGGCATCGAGAATCTCCGGCGGGCTTACCAGCTTGCCAGGCTCATACACTTTCATGCGTACATTGCCGTCGCTGATTTTATCCAGATGATCGGCGACCCAGACAATGGTCGTTCCCAGGGCCGGCAGGTTGGTACCAAAAGCGATCGGTGTTTTCAGCAGCACCTTGTCAGCAGCAACTGACGGCACAGCCATGGTGGCAACCGCACTGGCAACGGCGGCAGAGATCAGTAGCGATTTTATTGTTTTCATGTGTACTCCAGATTGCTTGGGGTTGGGTTGTTACGTCTATTGGCTTAACTACCCGGAGGTCAGTACGGGTATTGTTCAATCCCGGGATGAATGCCTTGATGTGGCCGCCCTACTGCGCCGTCCAGGCGCCATCGATCGGCAGGGCCGAACCGGTAATCGCAGCGGCGGCGTCCGAACAGAGAAACAGAATCATGGCGCCGATGGATGCCGGGTCGATCAGCGAAGGATACGGTGTTTTGGTATGCAAAAGGCCGAGCCTGGATTCCTCGATCGAGACACCATGGTCTCTGGCAAAGGTTTCGATCTGATGATTCAGCAGCGGCGTATCCGTCCAGCCCGGGCAGATGGCATTGGCCGTGACACCGTTGGCCGCCTGCTCCAGCGCCACCACCTTGGTCAGTCCGACAAGGCCATGCTTGGCGGCGCAATAGGCAGCCTTGTTGGCCGATCCCACCAGGCCATGCACTGACGCCACATTGATGATTCGACCCCAGCCAGCCTGCTCCATGGCGGGCAGTACCAGCCGCGTTGCATGGAAGGCCGCACTCAGATTTACCGCCAGCACCTGATCCCAGCGGTGCACCGGGAAGTCTCGCGTTGGCGCGGTAAACTGAATACCTGCGTTGTTGACCAGAATATCGACAGGACCCAGTTCCTTTAGCGTGGCCGCTACCAGTTGCTCCACCCCTTCAAGCAGGGAAAGATCGGCGCTGCAATAACCGGTGCGCACGCCAAATTCCTGCTCGATGTTCTTGGCCAGCGGCGCCCCCAGATCTGCCCCCTCCAGGCCATGCAGCATCACCTGCACACCGCTGGCGGCAAGTGCCTTCGCTGTTGCCAGACCAATACCACTGCTGGACCCTGTGACCAGCGCTGTTCTGCTCTTAAGCATGGATATGTCTCCGTAGAATTTTTACAAGCGTCAGGCTGCATGCACTCGGCAGCCCCCGATCACTGACGTCAGAACGCCACCGCGGTGCGGATGAATCAGACATACAACGGGAAAGAAGCTCGACGTACTGCTCACCAATGGGGGTAACGAAGGTGGCCGCCGTAGCCGGAAAGGAACCGCAGAAAAACGCAGAGAGGCTGAGTGCCATGGCAATGCTCGTATTTTGTTATTTTGCGAACATACAAAGCAGGACCTGGGCCAAAACCCATAAGTCATTGTTATTATTAATTAAGATAAACAAATAGCGAATATTCAATACCAGACTGTAAATAATTCTGTACAGTTACTGTCTTGTTTTATGGACAGCACTGTCTTAGATTCCTTACAGGTTAATCAGGCGAGATCGGTACAATGGCACATTGGGATGAAACGGCACAGCGACGCATCAAGAAACAGGCCCTGACGTTTTTTACCGAATCTTTCGAGCAGTTCTATGAACACTCGATTGCAGTGGACAAACACTGCAATGTGACCTGGATCAGCGAATCGTACAGCCGCTTTCTCAAACTGCAGACCTCCCCCATTGGCCAGCATATCAACACGATTATTCCCGGCAGCTACCTGCCGGATGTGATCGCGACGGGTGTGCCGATTTTTCTCGATCTGCTGTACCTGAAGAACCAGTGGATTGTGGTCAGCGTATTTCCGCTACAGGATGAAAACGGCAATATTGTTGGCGGCTTTGGCTTTGTGGCCAGTGAGAGCATAGAACGCATCAACCCGCTCCTGAGCAAATACAATCGCTTGCAGAACCAGCTGCGCGATGCCCGCAACAAACTGGCGCTGGAACGCAACTCCCGGTATCACCTGTCCCAGATTATTGGCCGCAGTGACGCTCTGCAGGCAGTGCGCAAGCAGGTTCGGCAGGCTGCCCGGTTTGACATTTCAGTATTGCTGACCGGTGAAACCGGTACCGGCAAGGAACTGTTCGCCCATGCGCTGCATGACCTGTCTGCCCGCAATGCCGCGCCCTTTGTCAGCCTTAACGTTGCCGCCGTACCGGACAACCTGATCGAAGCGGAATTCTTTGGCGTGGCCCCCGGCGCCTATACCGGGGCTGCCAAAAACGGGCGCGTGGGCAAGTTCGAACTGGCCCACGGCGGCACCCTGTTCCTCGACGAAATCGGTGATATGCCTCTGGATCTGCAGGCCAAGCTGCTGAGGGTGCTGCAGGAACAGGAATTTGAACCGGTTGGTTCGAACAAGCTGAAAAAAGCCGATGTTCGCATCGTCGCCGCCACCAGTTTGAATCTGCTGGAGATGGTGGAAAATGGCCGCTTTCGGGCGGATCTTTACTATCGACTCAGCACCTTTCCCATTCACCTGCCGCCGCTGCGCGCCCGTCTGACCGACATTGAGGCGCTATGTGAAACCTTTCTAGACCAGATCGCCCTCAAACTCGGCATTCCGGCCAAGGCACTGACAGCCGACGCACTGCAACTGCTGAGCCGCCAGCCCTGGCCGGGGAATATTCGCGAGCTGCACAACGTGATTGAGCGCGCCTGCGTACTGAGCGACCGGAGCGAGATAGGCGCCACCGACCTGCTGCCTTTTTTGCCCCGTTCCAGCCCAGCCGCCCCGGCCATTGCCCGCAACATCGACAGCACGTTCTCAGCTGAGCCCGCGCACACCCTGCAGCCACCCGCCACCCTGGCTGAGGCCACACTTGCGGCGGAGCGCAGAGCCATAGTCGATGCGCTGGCCTACTGCCACGGCAGCAAGACCGCCGCCGCAAAGGTACTCGGTATATCCCGGGCCAACCTCTATGACAAGCTGAAAAAGATCGGCTAGCCCCGCCACTGCGGCAAGAGTGTCGCTCGTGCCCGCAAGCTGGCCCTTCAGCCGCAGCGCAAGCGACGCTGGCAGCCCCGTTGAGAAAGATTTTTTAACGCGGCGGGTGCTGCAACTGGCTGAAAATTAATACCTACGATCAGATAAAACCCAAAATAAAGCCTAAGCGGTAATCCTCTATTTACATACACGCCATATAGAAATTCGACATCATTCCACATTTTACTGCGGTGTTGACTTGAGAGAATTACCCTTATTAGCCCGGCGAGTTAATACATGAATCAGGGATGCGTCATCATTTCCCGCAGGGCAATGCGAACCTCACGAAAACCAGCACGTTCACGCACTTGCGCCTGTTTTTGTGGGGTGACGGACAAATAGGCAGGG
>JBFGZM010000319.1:0-4376 GCA_041586815.1 Marinobacterium sp.
ACTCCACGATCCGAACTCCTGCTGCCTGTCTGTCTATTATCTGTAGTGTATCGCAATTCGCTGCGCGCTCAGGTCAGGCGCTGACAAGCCATGCCAAGATCGCAAGATTAATGCCAACACCACAGCCCAACAAGTGTGCACCTGCCCGGCACTGACTCGCACCAAAATGACACGGTCGCACCCATACCGGGCAATACACCGCACCATATTGCAGCACAACGAAGTGGCCGCCCTGCTCCTGCACGGCAATGCCAAACAAAAACGCCGCTACGGCAAACCCGCAGCGGCGCTTCCTGGTAACGTCCGAGCCTTACTTGAACTTCAGCGGTGTTGCCGGGTGCAGGCCGCACTCGCGATTGTCCGGATTTTCCCACCACCAGCGCCCCGAACGTACATCCTCTCCCATGGAGATGGCACGGGTACAGGGCGCACAACCGATACTCGGATAGTGCTGGTCATGCAGCGCGTTATAGGGTACATCCAGCGCACGGATATAGGCCCAGACATCCTTCTCGCTCCAGTCCGCCAGCGGATTCAGTTTCTGCAAACCGTTGCCCTCATCCCATTCGCTGAAGGCAATTTCATCCCGGGTCACAGACTGTTCACGACGCAGACCGGTAATCCAGGCTTTCTGATCTGCCAGGGCGCGCTTGAGCGGCTTGATCTTGCGCACAAAACAGCAGCCCTTGCGCAGATCCTGCGATTCATAAAAGGCATTGATACCATGATCCGCCACAAAGGCTTCCACATCGGCAGCCTCGGGGTAGTACACCTTGAAGTTCACCTGATCATAACGCCCCTGGGCGTCGGCCAGCAGCTTCAGGGTTTCCTCTGGCAAACGGCCGGTATCGAGCACAAAGACCTCAATTCCGGGAGCGTGCCTGCTGATCAGGTCAGTCAGCACCATGTCTTCGGCCCCCAGACTGTTGGCAAAGACGATGGCACCGCTGTAGTCCTCAGCGGCCTGCTTCAAAAGGGATGCCACCTGCTCAACCCGGGCACTCAGCTCGGCACTCAACTGCTCACTCATGTGATCTATCCTCTATAAAAAACGGCCGTCGAGGCGTACCACCGGCAACCCGACGGACACAGCAACAGCCGTTCTGGCAACAAGATGCTAGCGGGTAACCCGCTTAACCCTGGCGGTAAATAGGACGCGGGTCGTCGGCACCGGCCTGGTAGTGCACACTCACTTCACCAAAGGCATTCAGCACTTCGGGCTTGAAGCGATCGTCCGGCACAGCCAGGGCATCAAAGCCACAGCGCTGCATGTGATCCAGGCGATCCCGGGTAACATCCCCCACGGCGCGCAGCTGGCCGGTGAAGCCGGCACGGCGTACCAGACGCGCCTGGCTGAATCCGCGACCATCGCGGAATACCGGAAACTCGATGGCAACCAGCGCCAGATCAGACAGACTGGTCAGCAGGACCTCGATATTGTCATCACCGTTGAACTGCACACCCAGGCGACCGCTGCGGCCGGCAAGGCTGCTCCGGTGCTCAAGGTACAGGGCCAGCGGTACAACCACATCACCGTCCTGTGGAACCTGCTCCAGCGTGGCCTCTGCATCCAGAAACTGCCAGCTGTCCTGGGCTACGACTTCACGATTAATGAGCAGGGGCATAGACTTTCTCCTTGAACGGGGCAACACCGATGCGACGCACCGTATCGATAAACAATTCACCTTCTTCTCGGGACTCGACGTAGGTCAGCAGCAGCTTTTCGAGCGTACCGGCGACTTCATCGGCACCCACGGCACGTCCCAGCACCTTGCCAAGGGAAGCATCTTCCTTGTCGGAACCACCGATGGTGATCTGGTACCAGTCTTCACCACCCTTGTCGACACCCAGAATGCCGATATGGCCCACGTGGTGGTGACCACAGGCGTTGATGCAGCCGGACATGTTCAGGCGGATCTCGCCCAGCTCGTACTGATAATCCAGATCTTCGAACTTCTGGTTGATCTGATCGGCAATACCCAGCGTCTTGGCATTGGCCAGGGCGCAGAAGTCACCGCCCGGGCACACGATCATGTCACTGAGCATGTTGATGTTCGGGCGCGCCATGTTGTGCTCGGCCAGTACCTTCCAGAGCGCGTACAGATCGGCGTTTTTCACATCGGCCAGCACCAGGTTCTGGGTGTGCGTCACACGGATTTCACCGCCGCTGTACTGATCAGCCAGATCGGCCACCACATCCATCTGCAGATCAGTAGCATCGCCTGCTGGCGCAAGCATCGGCTTGAGGGAAACGACCACCGCACGATAGCCGTTCACCTTGTGCACGACGGTATTCTTCTCGTACCAGACACGGAAATCCGTATCGGCTTCGAGCTGGGCATTCAGGCTGACATCTTCAGCGGCTGCCGCATCATATTCGAAGGTGTTAAAGAAGTTTTCCACCCGGGTGAATTCTTCAGCCGTGATTTCAAGCTCAGGCTGTTCAGCCTTGACCTGCTCCCACTCGGCTTCCACCAGGCGGGCGAATTCTTCGGCACCCAGCGCCTGCACCAGAATCTTGATACGGGCCTTGTACTTGTTGTCGCGACGGCCATTGAGGTTGTACACGCGCAGAATGGCGTCGAGATAGGACAGCAGGTCCGCCTTGGGCAGGAAGCTGCGAATCGACTTGCCGATGATCGGCGTACGGCCAAGACCGCCACCCACAAGCACTTCAAAACCGACTTCACCGGCGTCGTTTTTCACCAGGTGCAGTCCGATATCATGCACCTGGGACGCAGCGCGGTCTTCCGGGCCACCGGTCACGGCAATCTTGAACTTGCGCGGCAGGTAGGCGAATTCCGGGTGCAGCGTCGACCACTGGCGAATCAGCTCGCAATATGGCCGCGGATCTTCGATTTCGTTGGCATTAACACCGGCGAAATGGTCCGTGGTGGTATTGCGGATACAGTTGCCTGACGTCTGGATGGCATGCATCTGGACTTCAGCCAGCTCGGCCAGGATATCGGGCACTTCTTCCAGCTTCGGCCAGTTGAACTGGACGTTGGTGCGGGTGGTGAAATGGGCATAGTTCTTGTCGTACGTGCGGGCAATGTGCCCGAGCTTGCGCATCTGTGCGGACGACAGAAGGCCATACGGAATCGCGACACGCAACATCGGCGCCTGGCGCTGAATGTACAGACCATTCATCAGTCGTAGCGGCAAAAACTCTTCATCCGGCAGCTCTCCTGCCAGGAAGCGTCGGGTCTGGTCACGGAACTGCGCAACACGCGCATCCACCAGTCTCTGGTCTACTTCAGTATATTGATACATGCTACCTACACCTTGCCTGACGGGAAGGCCCGCCACTCATCTCTAAGCCCGTGGAAAGATTCAATCAGCCTGCCAGCACAAAGCGCAGACCAATCGCGAATAGAATCGACCCCATGATCGGCTGCATCACCCGCGGCGACAGCCGGACGCCTACATGACTGCCCAGAAACACCCCGGGCAGGGAACCGATCAGCAAGTATACCAGCAATGTCAAATCGACATTACCCATTGAATAGTGACCGGCACCCGCCACACTGGTCAGAACCACCGCATGCACCAGGTCCGTGCCGACAATAGCCGGCATGCTCAAACGCGGGTACAGCACGATCAGCATCGCCGTGCCCAGGGCACCGGCACCGACCGATGACAGCGTGACCAGCGCGCCCAGCAGCAGCCCCATCAGTGTAGTGACCAGCGGACGCCAGCGCCGCGCCCGGGATGCCAGCGGGTGATTTTCCAGCCGCATGGCACGCTCGCGAATCTGGTTGCGCAGAAACACGGCGATCGAGGTCAGCACCAGCGATACACCAAGTGTCATGTTCATCAGGCTCTCGATGCTTTCCAGCGCCTCGAGGCCCTTGAGGTAATTCAGCGTCAGCAGGCTGCCGGGCACGCTGCCCAGCAACAGCAGGCCCACCACCTTCCAGTGCACCATCCTGCGCCGCGCGTAAGACCACATGCCGCCGAACTTGGTCACCGCTGCATAGATAAGGTCGGTACTTACGGCCACGACCGGTGCTATGCCAAACACGACAATCAGGATCGGGGTCATCAGCGCACCGCCACCGATACCGGTCAGCCCGACGACAAAGCCAACCACCAGGCCGGCAAAACTGTATGCGAATTCCATGCTGCCAAACCACTCTGCAAGCGAGCTGCTGCTGTTTAATAGCGGCCAATCATACTGACCCCTTCTTATAACTCTAAATACTTATTAGAAATTTTGTTATAACCAAAATGAAGCACCGGAGACCTGACTGTACACAAGCACTTATTCCATAAAAGAATAAGAGAAGTTTAATATATTCTTTTTTATTGTATGCACAATGCTGCGATAATGCACCGCATCATCGGTTAACAGCCGTTTGGCCGCCACGGGCGCC
>JBFGZM010000320.1:0-4370 GCA_041586815.1 Marinobacterium sp.
CGCATGACGCGCATTCCGCTGTTCAAGGATGCCGTCAGCTACACCATGAACGGCAAGCCTGCGGTCAATGGGCGCCTGGATAACACCGATGAGGAAAACATTGGTGCCTTGTTGTATTTCCGCTATCCGTCCACCTGGAATCACTTTCTGGGCGATCATGCCCTGAGTTTCCGTATCCTGCCCCTGGGCCCGGGCGAAACCCTGGTAACCACCAAGTGGCTGGTGCCGGCCAGCGCCGAAGAAGGCAAGGACTACGATCTGGATAATCTCACCAAGGTCTGGCTGGCCACCAATGACCAGGATCGTCAGCTGGTGGAGGAAACCTTCAGGGGGGTTAGTTCGCCATCCTATATTCCGGGCCCCTTCTCGGACCTGGCGGAGAACGGTGTTTGCCAGTTCGTTGACTGGTACTGCGCCACCATGCAGAAAAAACTCGCCGATTAGGCAGCTTTACCCTCCCAAGATGCCCATGCTTGCCTGGCGTGGGCGCAATTCCTGTGTCGCCTGCGGGACTCAGTGCATGCAAACATTTGAACCCAATTATCCGCAGGAGTACGTGCGTGGCTTTGCGCTGGTGCTCCTGGCGGCCTTTTGCTACGGCCTGCAGCCTTTCTTTGCTCACTTTGCCTATGCCGCCGGTGCTGATCCGGTTGGGCTTTTGCTGGTCCGTTTCAGTCTGGCTGCGGGCATGATGCTGCTCTGGTTGAAGGCAAAGCGCGTGCGCCTGCCTTCGATCCGCCTGCTGGGGCCGACGCTGCTGATCGGTATCGGTTATGCGGCGTCGGCACTGGGGTACTACAGCGCCAGTCGCAGTACCTCGATCAGCCTGGCGGTGATTCTGATGTTTTCCTTTCCGGCCTTTGTCACCCTCTATGCGATCCTGTTCCAGAGCGAAGCGGCCAGTCCTGGCCGCCTGTTGAGTCTGTTGCTGGCCTGTGGTGGTGTCGTGGTGTCGACCGGGCTGCACATACAGGGGGATATTGCCGGAGTTGCCTGGGCGCTGTTTGCAGCCCTGAGTTATGGCGCCGCCATCATTTACGGTACCGCGCGGGTGCCGCCGCAAAATCCGCTGGTCTCGGCGACGGTGATTTTGCTGGGCGGAGCCCTGACTTTTGGTTGTGCATGGTGGCTTAAAGGCGGCAGCTGGCCACAGACGCCGCTGGGCTGGTCGGCCAGTGTGGGACTGGCGCTGTTTGCGACCATCCTGCCGATAGCAACCTTTGTCAGTGGGTCGCCGCGCATCGGCGCCTCGGATGCATCCACGCTATCGACGCTGGAGCCCATCGTGGCGGTAAGCATTGCGATATTGCTGGTGGGGGAGGACATGTCCCCGTCACTGCTCGCAGGCGGTGCCATGGTGGTCATTGCGGCCGTACTGCTGTCACGCAGCCGTGGCACTCAACGGTCACCATAACGCAAGGTTATGATTTAAACGCAACAAATGTCGTTGGACGCTCGGCCCGTAACGCCATAAATTGTTGTTAAGCAAATAACAAAAACGTACTGGTTTATTGCAAGTAACAAGGCTCGGTAGAAGTTTTGTTGGTTGTATTTTTTTGCCATGAACCCTGCGGAATAAAAAGTGAAACGAGGGATACATGACTAATACAGATGAAATTCTCAGCATTAAGAATGTTTACAAGGTATTTGGGAGCGAGCCCGATACCGCCATGAAAATGCTGGAGAAAGGCGCGGACAAAAGCGAGATATTCGAAAAGACCGGTCAGGTCATCGGTGTTTTCGACGCCAGCTTCTCGGTTCGTAAAGGTGAGATTTTTGTCATCATGGGGCTGTCGGGTTCCGGCAAATCCACCCTGGTGCGACTGCTCAACCGTCTGATCGAACCCACCGCTGGCAGCATTACGCTGAACGGCCGGGATATTACCCGCCTGGAAGACAAGGACCTGCTGGATGTCAGGCGCAGGGAAATGAGCATGGTGTTTCAGTCCTTTGCGCTGATGCCCCATATGAGCGTGCTGGACAACGCTGCCTTTGGCCTGGAAATTTCCGGTGTGCCTGAGGCCGAGCGCCATCGCCGCGCCCAGGATGCGCTGTCCCAGGTGGGCCTGGGTGAGCACGGCGCCAGCTTTCCGCACCAGTTGTCCGGTGGTATGCAGCAGCGCGTGGGTCTGGCCCGGGCACTGACCAATGACCCCACCATACTGCTGATGGACGAAGCCTTCTCGGCGCTGGATCCCTTGATCCGCTACGAGATGCAGGGTGAGCTGATCCGGCTGCAAAAGGAACAGGAACGCACCATCATCTTTATCTCCCACGACCTGGATGAAGCCATCCGCATCGGCGATCGCATCGCCATCATGGAGGGCGGGCGTATCGTTCAGATCGGCACACCGCAGGACATTCTGAGCAACCCGGCGGATGACTACGTTGAAACCTTCTTCAAGGGTGTGGATATCTCCAAGATTCTCAAGGCCGGCGATATTGCGCACAAGGATCCGCGCAGCCTGATCAAGTTGAACGGCAGCGTCAATCTGCTGGATGCCTCCGCCGATATCCAGTTCCGCTACCTGGTGGATGAGCACGAGCAGCTGCAGGGAATTGTTACCGGTGGCGATTTTGCCGGGCAGGCGCCGGACATGGCCGCGCTGGATGCGCTGAAGGTGGCTCAGCCACTGAGTATCCGCAGCGATGCGCCCTTGCACGAGGTGATGACGCTGGTGGCCGACACGGCGTACCCGCTGCCGGTTCTGGACGGCGAGGGGGCTTTCCTGGGCACCATTTCGAAAAGCCTGCTGCTGCAGACGCTGAGCCATCAATAAAAAACCGCCAGTTTTAGAGAGGACGTCAGATGTCTGAATTCAGTTTGCTTGATCCGTTTCAGTATCTCCACCTGCCGCTGGGGGAGTGGGTTGAATCCGTACTTAACTACCTGGTGCAGAACTTCCGCGGCTTTTTCCGCGCCATTCGCTGGCCCATTGACCAGGTGCTGAACGGCATCGAGTTCGCCCTGCAGTCACCGCCGCCGCTCATCGGTATCGTACTTGGCAGCCTGCTGGGCTGGCAGCTGGCGGGCAAGCGCATGGGTGTTTTCTGCGCCATCACGCTGTTTTTCCTGGGCCTGATCGGGGTCTGGTCCGAGTCCATGACGACCCTGTCCCTGGTACTCACATCGGTGTTTTTCTGCGCCCTGTTCGGTGTACCCCTGGGCATTCTCTGTGCTCGCAGCGATCGCACCGAGCGTTTCGTGCGCCCCGCGCTTGATGCCATGCAGACGCTGCCGGCCTTCGTTTACCTGGTGCCGGTGGTCATGCTGTTCGGTATCGGTAACGTGCCGGGTGTGCTGGTGACCATTATCTTCGCGCTGCCGCCGCTGGTGCGTCTGACCAACCTGGGTATCCGCCAGGTACCGGATGACAAGGTGGAAGCCGGCCGCGCCTTTGGCTGCACGCCCCGCCAGATGCTGTTCAAGGTACAGCTGCCGCTGGCCATGCCCACCATCATGGCGGGCCTGAACCAGACGCTGATGCTCTCACTGTCCATGGTGGTGATCGCCTCCATGATCGCCGTGGGCGGGCTTGGCCAGATGGTGCTGCGTGGTATCGGCCGCCTGGACATGGGGCTTGCCACCGTCGGCGGTGTGGGCCTGGTCCTGCTGGCCATCTTCCTTGATCGCCTGACCCAGGCTATCGGCGAGCGCTCCGATGTCAGCAATACCCTGCGCTGGTACGAAAGCGGCCCCGTGGGTATCTGTGTGCGCCTGTTTCGCAGTGTGCGCGGTACCCGCAATACCACAGTACGAACCCATCCTTGAAAACAATAAACACAACCAGGAGTACGCCCATGCGCACCCAACTCGATACATTCCTCAGCCGTACCCGCAGCATCACCGCGGCTGTATCCCTTGGCGCCCTGCTGCTCAGTGGCGCCGCCCAGGCGAGCGAACTGCCCGGCAAGGGTGAGTCGGTAACGCCGATTTTCCCGAGCATCGCCGAAGAGCGTTTTCGCGGCGAGGTGGCCATCGCCGGCCTGAAGGAACTGGGGTATGACGTTAAAGAGCCCAAGGAGACCGAATACGCCACCATGATGATGGCGTTGTCCTACGGCGATGCCGACTTCAGTGTTCACCTGTGGGACAAGCTGCACGATACCTTCTACCAGAAGGCCGGCGGCGACGAGACCATGATCAAGACCGGCAGTATTATTCCGGGCGTTCTGCAGGGATACCTGATCGACAAGAAAACCGCTGAACAGTACGACATCAAGTCCCTTGCCGACCTGAAGAAGCCTGACATCGCCAAACTGTTCGATTCCAACGACGATGGCAAGGCCGATCTCACCGGTTGCAACCCGGGCTGGGGCTGCGAGCTGATTATCGATCACCATATCAAGGCCTACGATCTGGAAGGCAC
>JBFGZM010000321.1:0-4368 GCA_041586815.1 Marinobacterium sp.
CAGCGCATTGGTTTCAACCGCCACGGTCGCTGTGCTAAGCGCCAGTTCGGCGTCCGCGAGATCTGCGTCACAGTGGTTCGCCTGGGCACCACCGGCCATCAGCATGGCAAGGGTGGCGCAAACAGCAATAGTGCTCTTCATTACAATTCTCCTGAGCATATTGATGCTAGTTAGTGTTGGCGCAGATGGCGTAGGTAGATACATCGGAAGCAGAAGTGCCGCTGGGCCTAGTCAGAGTGGCGGACCAGCTCCCCTCGGCCAGTGGGTAGTTATGAGTAACTAACCAAGCCGACGGAACCCGGTTTATTAGTCCACCGCCGAGAACCTTTTTGCCCCCCGAACAAAGCGCAGTGCAAGTGACACTGCTAGGTGATCCACCGCCGTTCGTAGTTGTGCAATCGACCATAACTCGCTCCACGGAAGCTAATCCAGTAGCACCAGTAGCACCAGTAGCCCCCGTTGCACCTGTCAGACCAATGGGGCCCTGATCGCCTTTAGCGCCGATATCTCCTTTTTCACCCTGTGGGCCTTGGGCACCAGCAGCACCGGTTGCTCCAGTTTCACCCTGTGGGCCTTGGGCTCCAGCAGCACCGGTTGGTCCAGTTTCACCCTGTGGGCCTTGGGCACCAGCAGCCCCGGCTGCTCCAGTTTCACCCTGCGGGCCTTGGGCACCAACTGCACCGGTTGGTCCAGTTTCACCCTGTGGGCCTTGGGCACCAGCAGCACCGGTTGCTCCAGTTTCACCCTGTGGGCCTTGGGCACCAGCAGCACCGGTTGCTCCAGTTTCACCCTGTGGGCCTTGGGCTCCAGCAGCACCGGTTGGTCCAGTTTCACCCTGCGGGCCTTGGGCACCAACTGCACCGGTTGGTCCAGTTTCACCCTGTGGACCTTGGGCGCCGGCAGCACCGGTTGGTCCAGTTTCACCCTGCGGACCTTGGGCCCCCGCCGGGCCCTGAGTACCGGCTCGTTCTAAATCGTAAAGCCTCTTTTCAACTGCAATAAGATTCTCTTGGGTACCGCCGAGGCCACCCTTAAGGTTGAGCAAAGCATGCGCCGTGTCGTGGTCGGCATAGGCGGCTCCACCCGGAAGACCCAGGGTGGCGGCAGCCATAGCGATGCTAAGCAAAGACATTTTGTTCATGTTAGTGACACCCTTGATGTGCAGTTTGTGGAGCAACCCGCCCGGTGGGTTTTGATCCAGCTAGCCCGTACTCCCCGGACCGGGTTGATTACAAGGGGCGGCTGGGCTGATATGACTGCTGCCTGGACAAGTGCCCATGGAAAACATCATGGGATGCTTTTGGTGGGAAGCACACAGCTGTTTTGGCCTGCCGCTTGATCGTCAGGTAACCCGGCGGTCTCTGGGAGATCCGTGGTTTTCCGGCCCCGCATCGCTGCGGGTGTGGCGTTTTTCTGATGTATCGTTTTTCTTACAGGATCGCCTGGCAGCGCGCCCGTTCGGGGGTCTTTGCATGCGATCTGGAGCCAACAATAGGCGCTGTCGCAGGAAACGAACATGATGCAATTGCACTAAGCTGCAGTGGTAAGGATGCTGTAACAGAATTGGCACGGACGGCCCCTCGAACGAATCTAGTTCAGAAGGGGAGCAGAGGTGGATACGTTCAACCGATTGACTCTGGGGTTGTACCGGGTGGCCCGGGAGCAGGTGAATGCCGAGTTCCAGACGGCGGCGCTGGCCCTGATTCGCCAGACGTTGCCGTTCAGTGGCTTTTTATGGCGCACGTCGCTGCAGACTCGGGATGCCCTGCTGCGCAGCCGGGAGTTTCGCCTGGGTGCGGTGCCGGATTGTCCAGAAATTGGTGGACTGGCGGCAGAAGAGGGTGTCGCTGCAGAGTCAATCCGGGCTCTGGATCGGGTACTGCTGGCGCAGGTCCGGGCCGATCCGGCTCCCACCCTGAGTGTCTGTGTTTCCCAGCCAGAGCTCGGCCTGGTGCATGACTGTGTGTTTTACCGCGACGTCGATGACTCTGGCTTTGTCCCGCAGGAGCAACAGCTGTGCGAGCAGCTGCTGCCACACCTGATCGAGTCACAGGCGATCAACCGTCTGCTCGGTGTTGCGCGTTTGAGCAGCCAGCACCGGGGCCCGCACCGCAGCCTGGGTATCGTCGACAGCGATGGTGTGCTGCATTACCAGGAAGGCGAGTTCGGCGTGCAGCTCAGGCGCGAATGGCCGGACTGGCAAGGACCGCGGTTGCCGGTGCCTCTGTGCCGGGCGCTGCTGGAAGATAATCAGGAACTGTTTGTCGGCAGGCTGCTGGTGCTGACCCGCCTGCTGGAGGACGACCTGCTGATTCTGCGGGTACGGCCGCGACTGCCGGTAGATGAGCTCAGCGCACGGCAGTTACTGGTGGCGCTGCAGGTAGCGCGGGGACTCAGCCACAAGGAGGTGGCCCGGGCGCTGGCCATAGCGCCCGCGACCGTGCGCAATCATATCCAGGCCATTCATGACCGTCTGCGGGTGCGCAACAGCGCCGAACTGGTGGAGCAGCTGCAGCTGGCCGGTTACTGAACCTGACTGTCAATCAGTGGCGCCTGCTCCGCGCAAGCAACTGCAATACTTCCTCAAACACGGCGTTGTCGAGCCGATGCTCCATGTCCAGCGCCAGGTTATGGCGATAGTAGGGGCTCAGATCCAGCCCGACACCCAGTGCATAGAGCTCCATATCGCCGCGGGCTTCAATCTGACTCACCACCTGGCGCAGATGCACATCCAGCAGGTCGTCGCTATTGGAGTGCAGGGTAGCGCTGTCCATCGGGCAGCCATCGAAAACGACGATGACAATACGCCGCTCCTCTCGTCTTGCTTGCAGGCGGCAGAGGTTCCAGAACAGTGCCTCGCCATCCACGCTTTCGCGCAACAGATCCGGTTTCAGCAGGGCGGCCATGGACGCGCGGGCACACCGCCAGGGGGTATCCGCACCCTTGTAAACGATATGGTTCAGCTCGTTGAGCCGACCCGGATTGGCAGGCTTGCCTCGACCGAGCCATTGCTTCATGGGCCTGCCTCCATTCCAGTGTCCAGTCGTGAACCCCAGTACTTCGGTGCTGATAATGGAGGATTTTGCGCAGCGGCCCGAAGTGCGCGCCGATCTGCCGCCCTAGCGATACCCGGGGCACTTCGACCAGCATTTCGGTCTCTTCGCTCAGCGGGTTGCCCCCTTTGACTGTTAATCAGCCAGGAGTTCGGACACAGGGTCAGGTGTTGCCCGGGTAGTCGCGCCGGCACTCGATAAAGATGCGCGTACTGCAGTTGTCGCAGGTGGGGCGGTCAAGGCGCTCATAGATGCGGGCGATGGCGATGCCCTTGCTGATGAAAATGTTCTCGGCCCCCAGTTCCTCGGTATGGCCGTTCTGGTCCAGGTAGCGGGATACGCGGCCTTTGAGGTTGCTGAGGTACAGGGTACCGCCGGCGGCCCGGCGGCGCCTGGCTTCGTGCACCAGCAGCTCTGCGCCTGAGATATCGATAAAGTTCATGCCATTGCCCACGATCAGAAGATTATTCTCCGGGATGTTCTGCAGGTATTCCTTCACATAGTTCACGGCGCCGAAAAACAGCGAGCCTTCGATGCGGATAATGCGCAGCTGCGGGCATTCGGGCAGGTTACGGCCTTCGTTGCTGACGAAAAAGGGCGTAGGGGATGTCGGGTCCGGGAGCACCTGCACGATCTGCGGTTTGGAGGTGGTTTTGAGGTAGAACACCAGCGACAGCATAACGCCGATATAGATGGCGAATTCCATGGCCATTACCAGGGTGGCGAGGAAAGTGATGGTTAGCACCGAGGCTTCGGAACGACCGGCCCTGATGATGCCACCGATATGGTGGAAATCGATCAGGTTCCAGGACACCACCAGCAGAATACCCGCCATGCTCGGAATGGGCACGTAGGCGGTGAGGTCCGACAGCAGCAGCACGATGATCGCCAGGGCGATGGCGGCGAACACGGCCGCCAGGGGCGAGCGGGCACCGGAGCTGTAGTTGACGCCGGTGCGGGTAAAAGAACCGGACGAGGCGTAGCAGGAGAAAAACGAGCCGACGATGTTTGACAGCGCCTGCCCCATGAACTCCTGGTTGCCACTGATATGCTGGTGCGACCGGCTGGCCACCGAACGGGCGATGGATACTGCCTCGACCAGCCCGAGAAGGCCGATGGCAAGCGCCCCGGAACCCAGCTGGTGCAGCAGTGCCGGCGAAAAGTCCGGCACGCTCAGCGGAGGAAGCGACGCAGGTATAGACCCCACCAGGGCGATGTTGTGTGCCTCGGCATCGAGCAGTGCGGCCAGCAGGCTGCCGATGATCATGGCCAGCAGCATGTTGGGCCAGCGTGGCAGCAGTTTCTTGATGAGCAG
>JBFGZM010000322.1:0-4357 GCA_041586815.1 Marinobacterium sp.
AGCCGGGTTTCGATCCACTCGCCACCGTTGCGTATATTCTCGAAATGCAGCCAGGCCCAGAGTTCGTTTTCCGTCATGCCGGGGCGCTGTTCAGCGTGCATACGGCTGATGCCCTGCTCACAGACATTGATGGTCCAGCGCATCAGTTCCAGCTCGTCCGCCGACTTGATACGCCTGGCTTCCTCCATCAGGCTGTGCCCCTCCACCACGCAAAGACCCAGGCCCTGCAACAGCTCCAGGCCCTCGAACTCGGCCCTGTCCACCGCCAGGCGTGCACCCTTGCCACAGTAATGACGCACAAGGTCCGCAATCTCGCCCGCCCAGAGCGCCGCCTTTTCAGCCATGCGCGAGCCGGCACCAAAATAGCTCCAGCTAACCGCAGTGCGGATTTCATCCACCAGGTCATTACCTTCAAGCAGGTGCTCGCAGTTGTGAAACTCCCACAAAATCACCGGCCCCTGGGCCAACACCAGCGCATAGCGGGCATAGTTATGCAGCGTCCAGACCTGCATGTTGGAGCTGTCCGTGGCGTAACGAATGTTCACCGGGTCATACAGCAATATGGCGGCACAATCATTGTCTATCAGCTGTTGCCGTACACGCTGCAGCCGGTATCGCCGTGCCGCATTAAGCGTCTGGACGCTCACCGGGTTACGCAGTGGCGCTGCGGAGAATGACCGCTGGCCGTTTATTTCATCACCCATGATTCACCTTGCAGGCGGTTTCTTGTCGTTATTCCGGGCTCAAAAATACGCCTTCCATCCGGCGTGTAAATCGACAAATACTCACAAGGTCATGAGGTCAAATCATCAAGGCTTCAGCCCTGTAGTTGGCCCTGGCCACGCCCCCTGAAGGCACCGGTCACGGCAGCACAGCAGCCCTATTGCCCACTTCAATATTCCTTTTTGAAATATCACAAACAGGATCAGTGTTTCTCGCCAGATATCCACAGGCTTTGCGCAGGCCAAAGTTACACACAGCGACGGCTCGACAGGGGGCACTCCCGTTTAAAACTGTGCAGAACTCCTTGGCCCGGGCGCGCTTACCCACCGGCTGTGCACGGTATATCCCCCCCTGAAATAACAGCTAACGAACCGCTTTATTCATATCATAACTTACTGTTTTTTATTAATTTAATTGAGTTAAGCACAGAAACTATCAACACAATAAGACGGCAAGACTGGCTGCAAGGGTTGCCAAAATCGCCATGGAATGAATATTCCAAACAGAAGGGCATGTGGACAGATCCGGGGCTTGCCCACATCTTATCTACAGACAGAACACGACCGGTCTGTTCTGCCAGGGAAAATTATTTGGGCTGTTAAATCCTGTGCATAGCTACGGGACAGACCTCTGCACAATAGTGTGGATAAACTGCCCTGTGGGTAAGGCACCATTTCACCCACAGGCTGTGCAGAGCTTGATACGGGTTCTGACAGCACCTTCATAACAACTTACCTTCAGCTGCAAGCTATTGTTTTAAATAACTTAAATAGCCTTTTAAACAGTTCGGGTCCTGCCTAATAACAACAACAAACATAAAACACATATATAAAGAAAAATATATTTAACTCTTTAAAACACAAAAGCGTGATCAGAAGGCGGTGATCATTTTTTGAACATTTTCTAATCGGCAACATGGGAGTATACTTAGCGCCCATTTTACGACTGGCTCATTTGTCAGGCGGGCAATACTCAACAGAGGTACGTAGCGGTGGACTATCCAGGTCGTTTTGACGTGATCGTGATTGGTGGAGGACATGCAGGCACCGAAGCCGCATTGGCTTCTGCACGCATGGGCGCCAAGACCCTGTTGCTGACCCACAATATCGAGACCCTCGGGCAGATGTCCTGCAACCCCGCCATAGGCGGCATTGGCAAAAGTCATCTGGTCAAGGAAATCGATGCACTCGGTGGAGCCATGGCAACGGCAACCGACTTGGGTGGCATTCAGTTCCGCGTCCTCAATTCACGCAAGGGGCCTGCGGTCCGCGCCACCCGTGCCCAGGCCGACCGAGTGCTCTACAAGGCTGCGATTCGGGACATCCTGGAAAACCAGCCCAACCTGCAGATCTTTCAGCAATCTGCCGACGACCTGATCATGCAGGGCGACAGCGTGCGTGGTGTCGTCACCCAGACCGGCATCCGCTTCCATGCCACCTCGGTGATTCTCACAGCGGGTACCTTCCTCGGTGGTCTGATCCACATTGGCCTGCAGAACCACTCGGCCGGCCGTGCAGGCGATCCGCCCTCCATCGCCCTGGCAGACCGCCTGCGTGAACTGCCCCTCAGAGTCGATCGCCTGAAAACCGGCACACCGCCGCGGATCGATGCCCGCTCGGTAGATTTCTCGGTGATGCAGGAACAACCCGGTGATACGCCGGTACCGGTGATGTCCTTCATGGGCAAACTGAGCCAGCATCCGCGCCAGGTCAGCTGCTACATTACCCATACCAATGAGCAGACCCACGAGATCCTGCGCCGGGGCCTGGATCGCTCACCGCTGTACACCGGTGTCATTGCCGGAGCGGGTCCGCGTTACTGCCCGTCGGTGGAAGACAAGATCATGCGCTTTGCCGACAAGACCTCCCACCAGGTATTTGTCGAACCGGAAGGCCTGACCACCCATGAGCTCTATCCCAACGGCATCTCCACCAGTCTGCCGTTCGATATCCAGCTCGAAGCCGTGCGTTCCATCCGCGGTTTTGAACAGGCGCATATCACCCGGCCCGGCTACGCCATCGAATATGATTTCTTCAATCCCCAGGATCTGAAACACAGCCTGGAAACCAAGCATATTCAGGGGCTCTTTTTCGCCGGCCAGATCAATGGCACCACCGGCTACGAAGAAGCCGGTGCCCAGGGTTTGCTGGCGGGCATCAATGCAGCCAATCGCGCCTTTGAACGTGATGCCTGGCATCCGCGCCGTGATGAAGCCTATATCGGTGTACTGGTTGATGACCTGATCACCCACGGTACCGCCGAGCCCTATCGCATGTTCACCAGCCGTGCCGAATACCGCCTGATCCTGCGCGAAGACAATGCCGATCTGCGCCTGACCGAAAAGGGTCGCGAACTGGGGCTGGTTGATGACGCCCGCTGGGCCCATTTTTGCGCCAAGCGTGAAGCCATCGAGGTAGAAAAGCAGCGCCTGCGTGATACCTGGGTACAGCCCAACAGCGATGTGGCTGGCGTGTTGAATGCCAAGCTCAAGACACCACTGACACGGGAGTACAATCTGGCGGATCTGATCAAGCGCCCTGAGCTTGAGTATCTTGATGTCGCGTCCAGCACCGGCGAGCCGGTGGCGGACCCCCAGGTAGCCGAGCAGGTTGAGATTCAATTCAAGTACGCCGGCTACATCGATCGTCAGCGCGAAGAGATCGAGCAGATGCAGCGCCAGGAAAATACACCGCTGCCAGCGGACATGGACTACAGCGCCATCAGTGGCCTGTCCAATGAGCTGCGCTCCAAACTTGAATCCGTACAGCCGGCCAGCATTGCCCAGGCCTCACGCATTCAGGGCATGACACCGGCGGCCATTTCACTGCTGCTGGTCTATCTGAAAAAACACCGCTTCAAATCCAGCCAGGAGCAGGCCGCCAGTTAATGGATGCAAAACTCAAGCAACAGCTCGTGCGCCAAAGCGGTGCAATGGGAATCGAACTGACCCAGCAACAGGCAGATCAGCTGATGGCTTATCTCGCGCTGCTGGTGAAATGGAACAAGGCCTACAACCTCACCGCCGTGCGGGATCCGGCGGAAATGGTGGACCGACACCTGATCGACAGTCTCAGCGTGCTGCCCCACATCCAGGGGCCGAGACTGATCGATGTTGGCAGCGGCCCGGGGCTGCCCGGCATTCCGCTGGCCATCTGTCGCCCGGATATCGCTGTCACCACGCTGGACAGCAATGGCAAGAAGACTCGCTTCCAGCTGCAGGTGAAAGCAGAACTGGGGCTCGATAACCTGGAAGTTATCAATGCCCGGGCTGAAAGTTGCGACAGGCCAGCGTTCGACCAGGTGATTTCCCGTGCTTTCGCCTCCCTCGAGGCCATGCTGCACTGGACCTCCCACCTCTGTCACCAAGATGGTGTTTTTCTTGCAATGAAAGGTCTGTATCCTGATGACGAACTTCAGGCACTGCCGCCTGGAATCGAACTCAAGGCCAGCCACCCGCTGCGGGTGCCGGGCAGTGAGGGGGCGCGTCATCTGCTGATTCTCGGGAGAGCCTGACCTTGGCGAAAATCCTCACCATCACGAACCAGAAAGGGGGGGTGGGCAAGACAACCACCTGCGTCAATCTGGCGGCGTCCCTGGCGGCCACCAAAAAGCGCGTGCTGATGATCGACCTGGA
>JBFGZM010000323.1:0-4278 GCA_041586815.1 Marinobacterium sp.
GGCATCAAGAGCGCCACGATCCGTTTTGAAGGCGAGTACGCCTTTGGCTGGCTGCGTACCGAAACCGGTGTGCACCGTCTGGTGCGCAAGTCGCCGTTCGACTCCGGTGGCCGTCGCCACACTTCCTTTGCGTCGGTGTTCGTGTCGCCGGAGATCGACGACAACGTCGAGATCGACATCAACCCGGCGGATCTGCGCGTCGACGTATACCGCGCCTCGGGTGCCGGTGGTCAGCACGTCAACCGGACCGAGTCGGCGGTGCGTATCACTCACGTCCCGACCAATACCGTCGTGCAGTGTCAGAGCCAGCGCTCGCAGCATCAGAACAAGGATTTCTGTATGAAACAGCTGCGCTCCAAGCTGTATGAGCTCGAAATGCTCAAGCGCTCGGAAGCAGCCCAGGCGCTGGAAGATTCCAAGGCCGACATCGGCTGGGGCAGCCAGATCCGCTCCTACGTGCTGGACGACAGCCGCATCAAGGATCTGCGCACCGGTGTACAGACATCCAACTGCGACCGCGTACTGGATGGTGACCTGGACATGTTTATCGAAGCCAGCCTCAAGGCCGGTTTGTAAGTCTGGCCTCTGGGCCCGCTCTGGCGGGCCGGATTGACCCGCATTCAACGTTTTACAGATTAAGGTTCCCCCGATGTCCGAGACTACCCCAGCAGCCGCGCAAGACGAAAACCGCCTGATTGCGGAGCGCCGCGACAAACTCAATGCCCTGCGTGAACAGGGCAACGCCTTCCCCAACAGCTTTCGCCGTGACAGCTATGCACAGGACCTGCAGCAGGAATATGGCGACAAGACCAAGGAAGAGCTCGAAGCGCTGGGATATCGGGTGTCGGTTGCCGGACGCGTGATGCTTAACCGCGGCGCCTTTATCGTGCTGCAGGACATGAGCGGCCGCATCCAGCTGTACGTTAACAAGGCGGCGCGTCCGTTCGCCAAGTCGCTGGATCTGGGCGACATCGTCGCTATCAGCGGCGTGCTGCACAAGTCCGGCAAGGGCGACCTCTTTGTCGACATGGAAGAGTGCCAGCTGCTGACCAAGAGCCTGCGTCCGCTGCCTGACAAGCACAAGGGCCTGCAGGACACCGAGATGCGCTACCGTCAGCGCTACGTTGACCTGATCACCAACGAGCAGTCCCGCCGCGTGTTCGAAGTGCGCTCGGGCATCGTTTCAGGTATTCGTCGTTTCCTCACCGAGCGTCGCTTCCTGGAAGTCGAAACGCCGATGCTGCAGGCAATCCCCGGCGGCGCCTCGGCCCGTCCTTTCGTTACGCATCACAACGCGCTGGATATCGGCATGTACTTGCGTATCGCGCCGGAGCTGTATCTAAAGCGCCTGGTGGTGGGCGGCTTTGAACGGGTGTTCGAGATCAACCGCAACTTCCGTAACGAAGGGCTGTCGACGCGACACAACCCCGAGTTCACCATGATCGAGTTCTACCAGGCCTATGCCGACTACAAGGACCTGATGGACCTGACCGAAGACATGCTGCGCACCGTGGCGCAGGATGTGCTTGGCACCACCACTCTGATCAACACCGTGCGCAACGAAGAGGGCGAGGTACTGGAGAGTTTCGAGTACGACCTGTCCAAGCCGTTTACGCGCCTGTCGGTGTTCGATTCCATCCTGCACTACAACCCGGATATCACTGCCGCAGCCCTGGCCGATGACCATGCAGCGCGCCAGATCGCACAGCGCCTGGACATCAACGTCAAGGACAGCTGGGGCCTGGGCAAAGTACAGATCGAGATCTTCGAGAAGACCGTCGAGCACCGCCTGGATCAGCCGACCTTTATCACCGAATACCCGACCGAAGTCAGCCCGCTGGCGCGTCGCAACGATGACAACCCCTTCGTGACAGACCGTTTCGAGTTCTTCGTCGGTGGCCGCGAGCTGGCCAACGGCTTCTCCGAGTTGAACGATGCCGAAGACCAGGCCGAGCGTTTCCGTGCCCAGGTGGCCGAAAAGGACGCCGGCGATGATGAGGCCATGCACTACGATGCCGACTACATCAATGCGCTGGAATATGGCCTGCCGCCGACAGCGGGCGAGGGCATCGGCATCGACCGCCTGGTGATGCTGTTCACCGACTCGCCGTCGATCCGCGATGTCATCCTGTTCCCGGCCATGCGCCCGGTAAAGTCACAGGCATAGGCCTGGCGCCTCGGTCATGGCTGTCGTAGATGAGGTCAGAGGCAGTCTGCTGTTCCCGTCACCCTCGCGCAGGGTGCCGGGCAAGCGTTACCTCAATATCGCGCTGCGCAGCCTGCACCTGGTGGGAATTGCAGGTCTGGCCGGTCATTTCCTCTACCTGCTGCCCACGGCGCAATGGCTCGGCTTTCTGTGGCTGGGGCTTGGCGCCGGAATTGCCATGGTGCTGATCGAACTGTACTGCGATGGCATCTGGCTGTTGCAGCTGCGCGGCCAGGCTATCCTGCTGAAAGTCATTCTGCTCGGGCTGGTCATTCCCTGGCCCGCCCTGATGGCGCCGGTATTCGTCGTCGCCATTCTGATTTCGGGTTTCTTCGCCCATGCCCCCGGGCACCTGCGCTACTACTCGCTCTACCACGGTCGTGTGGTCAAGGCGCTGCGCGATGCCCGTGGCGTCATCAAGGACAGCGGACAAATCTGATGCCTCTGCAATGGCTTTCCTCGAACGAAAACAACCCGCAGCTCTCGCTGCAGCCGGACTGGCAGGCGGTGCTGGGGCCTGAGCTCGAGCAGCCCTACATGCTGGACCTGCAGCGTTTTCTGCAGGCCGAGCAGCGCTCCGGCAAGGTTATCTATCCTGCCAGCGAGCACTGGCTGCATGCACTTGAGGCCACCGCGCTGGAAGATGTGAAGGTGGTGATTCTGGGGCAGGATCCCTATCATCAGCCGGGCCAGGCCCATGGCTTGAGCTTTTCGGTGCCTGCCGGCGTCAAGGTGCCGCCCTCCCTGCGCAACATCTACAAGGAACTGCAGGCGGATCTGGGCATTGCGCCTGCGTCCCATGGTTGCCTGGAACACTGGGCCCGTCAGGGCGTGCTGCTGCTGAATGCGGTGCTGACAGTGGAGCAAAGCCAGGCGGCGTCTCACCAGGGCCGGGGCTGGGAACGCTTCACGGACCAGGTGATTCACGCCGTCAATGCCCACTGCCATAACGTGGTGTTTCTTCTCTGGGGCAGCTATGCCCAGAAAAAGGGCGCTTTTGTCGACAGGTCGCGTCATCTCGTATTGCAGTCGCCGCACCCCTCGCCGCTGGCGGCGCATCGAGGCTTCTTTGGCTGCCGGCATTTCAGCCAGGCCAATGCGTATCTGCAGTCGTGTGGCCGCGCGCCGATCGACTGGCAGCTGCCAGCCGCGACCAAGGGCTGAAGGCGGCGCTTGATTCCGTGCCGAGAAGTAGCTGTGTAACTGTTTTTGCATGAATTACTGTGCATCAATACACCAGCGGTTTGCTAGGACATTGTCAGGTACAATGTTTCCCTGCCTGGCTAGCATTATTGTTAACCATGTCGTGCAATGACAGCCGATGGCGTATTCGCCTCAAGACCTTTGAATAAAGAACCATGACCAAAACCAGTATTCGCAAAAATGACCGTAAGCCCGGCGCTGACGAAGTATACGATCGCATCTGGTCTGCCATTATGGAGCGCAAGCTGCAGCCGGGTACGCGCCTCAAGGAAGAGGACCTGTGTGAGGTTTTTCAGACCAGCCGCGGCGGCATCCGCAAGGTGCTGCAGCGCCTGGCGCACCATAATCTGGTGAACCTGGTGCCTAACAGCGGGGCCTATGTCGCCAAGGCAACGGTGAAGGAGGCACGGGAGGTTTTCCAGGCCCGGCGCCTGATCGAGACCGAACTGGTGCGCGAGCTGGCCTTGAACTTCTCGATGGCCAAGCAGCGAGCTCTCGAAGAGCATGTTGAGCTGGAAGAGCAGGCTCACCGCGATGGCGATCTGAATCGCCGTATTCGCCTGTCCGGCGAATTTCACCTCAAGATTGGTGAGCTGGCAGACAAGCCGGTGCTGACCCAGTTCCTGCGCGAAATCGTTTCCCGCACTTCGCTGATCATCGCTCAGTATCAGCGCGCCAGCGCTCGCCATTCCGAGCAGACCGCGGCCCATCCCTGCTGTGAGCACAGTGGTCTGATCGAGGCGCTTGAACAACAGGATGCCAACCAGGCGGTGGCGCTGATGATCGAGCACCTCAACCACCTGGAAGAGCAGCTCGACCTGACCTCCGGCACTCACAGCGCCATCGATCTGCAAAGTATCTTTAGCTGA
>JBFGZM010000324.1:0-4272 GCA_041586815.1 Marinobacterium sp.
AGAGTCACTTCACGCTCGAAGGCCGTCTCGATCTGGGACTCGATCTGGTAGCGGTTGAACAGCGGGGTCTGTTCCTTGTAGAGCTTGATCTTGTTTTCGAAGCTCGGCATCACATGACGGATGAACTGGCGGGCTTCGTCGAACACCTTGTCGCTGTCGATCAGCACTTCGCCGATATCGTTGCGCAGGTAGTCGCGAATCGCACGAATCACGACGTTGCTTTCCTGGTACACAAGGAAAGGGGCGTTGCGCTTGGTGCTGGCGTCGGTGATGGCTTCCCAGAGGGTGACCAGGTAGTTCAGGTCCCACTGCAGTTCCTCGGAGCTGCGACCCACACCTGCGGTACGGATGATAATGCCCATTTTGTCGGGTACATCAACACCGGACAGGGCTTCTTTCAGCTGGCTGCGCTCTTCCCCTTCGATGCGGCGGGAAATGCCGCCGGCGCGGGGGTTGTTGGGCATCAGGACCAGGTAGCGGCCAGCCAGGCTGATGAACGTGGTCAGGGCTGCGCCCTTGTTGCCACGTTCTTCTTTTTCAACCTGAACAATGACTTCGGTGCCTTCTTTCAGCACGTCCTTGATGTTGGGGCGGCCACCTTTTTCAGGTTGCTTGCTGAAGTATTCGCGGGAAATTTCTTTCATCGGCAGGAAGCCGTGGCGGTCAGCGCCGTAGTCGACAAACGCCGCTTCGAGGCTCGGCTCCACGCGGGTGATTTTGCCCTTGTAGATGTTGGCCTTTTTCTGTTCGCGGCTTGAAGACTCGATATCCAGATCGTATAGCCGCTGCCCGTCAACGAGGGCGACCCGCAACTCTTCTGGCTGAGTTGCGTTAATTAGCATTCTTTTCATGTAGTTAGCATTCTTTAAATAGGGGACTGCACGTCTGGCCACTGGTCGAGCTGTTTAACCGTATTGGATGGTACGGTCCGGTCTTGTGACGCGGTCAGTGTGACGCGGCCGGGGGCTGATGGCGCCGCCTGGCAATGTATAGACTCGTATCGTCGGTGGAGGAAACGCCAGCCAATATAGTTCTAGGTTCTTTGCTTGTTGCTGCCGTTTCGGGCAGGTTCTGGGCTGGTGTACATCTTCACCTGCAACCGGACCGCAGAGGACCGATGGCTGGAGTGCATTCCCGAAAACTGTTATCAAATAGGTTTTTTGCCGGCGCCCGGGCTTCTGCGCCCGCCGCATCGCCAGAAATTGCTTGGGGAGGGTCAGGCGGTTCGATAAATTTGCATTCTCTAAGAGCCAACCGCACACGGCAGCGGTAGAATATATCAGCTATCCCTACAGGCATCAATCAGAGCTCTCTATCCTATTAATATGTCAAAAAATATTGCGGCCGCACCGGTCAGTGTCCAGTTTGTTGAAGTGACGGAAGATCAGGACGGTCAGCGTATCGACAACTTCCTGCGTACGGCACTCAAGGGTGTTCCCAAAAGTCTGATCTATCGCATCGTTCGCAAGGGCGAGCTGCGAGTGAACAAGAAGCGGGTCAAGCCGGACTATCGTGTACAGTCCGGTGACCTGGTGAGAATTCCGCCGATTCGTGTTTCCGCGCCGCGTGAAGACGCGCCGGTGAAGCAAGGCCTTGCGGATGTGCTGGAAGCTGCGATTCTGTACGAAGACAAGGATCTGATCATTATCAACAAACCGTCCGGCCTTGCGGTACACGGTGGCAGCGGCGTCAGTCTCGGGCTGATCGAGGCGCTGCGCCAGATTCGCCCGCAACAGCGCTTTCTCGAGCTGGTGCATCGACTGGATCGGGATACATCGGGTTGCATCATGGTGGCCAAGAAGCGTTCAATGCTGAAGTTTCTGCATGAGGGCTTGCGTCAGAAGGGCCGTATCACCAAAATCTACCAGGCGCTCGTGGTTGGCCGCTGGTCGACACGTACTCACCAGGTCGATGCGCCGCTGAACAAGAATGAACTCAAGTCCGGCGAGCGCATTGTCCGGGTGCAGTCCGAGGGCAAGCCGTCGCTGACGTTGTTCCGGGTACTGCGTCGCTTTGGTGTTTCGGCAACGCTGGTTGAAGCGCAGCCGGTGACAGGCCGCACGCACCAGATCAGGGTGCATGCCCAGTTTGCCGGTCACCCGATTGTTGGTGACGAAAAATATGGCGTTGATGAGATTAATCGTGAGATGAAAACACTTGGCATACGCCGGTTGTTCCTGCATGCCGCGCAGCTGAGGTTGACGCTGCCCAATGGCGAACGTCTGCGAGTGGAGGCGCCGCTTGAGCCGCAACTGCTCGAAGGCCTGGCTCGGCTGGAGCAAACCCAAACCGATGGTGTGGACATCCAGGAAGGATCAGATGAGTAACGACGAGTTGAAACAACAGGTGTTCCACGCAGCCGATCAGCTGCTGCTCAGTGGCCAGTCGCCGACGGCCTTACTGGTTGAGCGGCAAGTAGATGCAGAGACGTCACAGGTTGAAGCCTGTCTGGCGCTGTGGTGGCAGACCCTGTCCGAGCGGGTGGGTCTGGATGCAGCGGTCACGCCAATCCCGGAAGTGCCGGACAGCCTGGCGGCGGCTTTTTCCCGTGTCTGGCAGCAGGCGGTGCAGGAAGCATCTTCGGCGGTGACGCTGGTCAAGCGTCATGCGGAGTACGGTGCCGAAGCGGAGCGTCGGGTATCGGAAGATGCGCTCAAGCAGTCCCATGATCATTATCAGGAGCTTGAAGCACGTTACCGCGAGCAGGTACTGAAGCTTGAAAAGGCCGTCAGTGCCAGCAAGGCGGCAGAGGCGGAGTCCGCTCATCTGAAAAACAGCCTGACATCCGAGGCGGCGCGCTTTGCCAAGGAAGAGGCGCAGCGACTGCACCTGGAGCAGGAGCTCGAGCACCTGCAAAAAACGTACGAGGATGCCAAGCGCGGCTTCGATATGCGTATCAAGGATGAGCAGCGTCACAACCTGGAAGCACTGGCCAAGAGCGAGGCGGACGTAAAGCATTACCGTACCTTGCAGGAAAAGCTGCGCGACGAGTTTGGCAAAAAGGAATCGGTGCTTGCCCGTGATATCAGTGATCTGCAGGCCTTGCAGGCCAAGAAAGACAGTCGCATCGATACATTGCAGGCCGGTATTCGCAGTCTCGAGGACGAGCTGAAGGCGGCGCAGCAGGAAATTGCGGCTCAGCAGCGCGAGCTGTCCAAGGTGAATGCGAACCTGCTGTCGGAAGCGAATCGTAGCAAGCGTCTGGACGACAGGGTCAAGGAGCTGGAAGCTGACCTGAAACAGCAGGCACAGCGCAGTGCCAGCGCTTCCAGCGAGGCCGCGCGGCGGGAAAATGCGCTGCGGGCGCAGGTACAGGCCCGGGAGGAAGAGCTGCTGCGGGTGAATGCCAAGGTAGTTGCCCAGGAAAAGCGTCTGATAACCCAGGATGAAGAGCTCAAGCGAGCGACTGCCCGGCTATAGATCGGTGGTTGGGGCTCTGTCCATCTTATTCTATACTGTTATAAGCTTCTGCCTTTTTGGGTATGAGTAGTGATAAGTTAACAGCCAGGATGCGAGGTCAGGCCGGCCAATGAAACTTCAGCAATTGCGTTATATCTGTGAGGTTGCCAAGCACGACCTCAATGTATCGGCGACCGCGCAAAGTCTGTATACCTCCCAGCCGGGTATCAGCAAGCAGATTCGTCTGCTGGAGGATGAGCTGGGTGTGGAGGTCTTTGCGCGCAGCGGCAAGCACCTGACGCGGGTGACCACTGCCGGCGAAGCCATACTGGCAGTGGCTGGCGAAATTCTGCAGAAAGTCGAAAGCATCAAGCAGGTGGCCCAGGAGTTCAGTGATGAGCGCAAGGGCAGTCTTGCGGTTGCCACCACCCATACTCAGGCACGCTATGCATTGCCCTGGTCCATTACCCAGTTTATCAAGAGCTACCCCGATGTCTCGCTGCACATGCATCAGGGCACGCCGATGCAGATTTCCGAGATGGCCGCCGATGGTACCGTGGATTTCGCCATTGCCACCGAGGCCATGTCCCACTTCAGTGATCTGATCATGATGCCTTGCTACCGTTGGAACCGCTCGGTGGTGGTGCCCAGGGATCATCCGCTGTGTCAGCTTTCCCGGCTGACACTCAAGGATTTGGCGGCCTATCCGCTGGTAACCTATGTGTTCGGTTTTACGGGGCGTTCCAAGCTTGACGATGCCTTCGTGCGCGAGGGGTTGACCCCCAAGGTGATTTTCACGGCGGTGGATTCCGATGTCATCAAGACCTATGTGCGCCTCAAGCTGGGCGTTGGCATTATTGCCACCATGGCCTA
>JBFGZM010000325.1:0-4245 GCA_041586815.1 Marinobacterium sp.
CGCCCGCCCCAGCGCACCAGGGCCAGTGCGTGGGACAGTTCATGCACAAGCTTGAGCAGCGGATAGGCCAGATAGAGCAGCAGCAGGCTGGAGGGGTCAAGGAAACGGCTGTCCCAATGCTCCACCAGGGCCGCCTGCTTTCCACCCGCGTAGTACAGACCCCACAGGACCCAAAGCCCCCAGCACCAGCCAACGCTTCGGCAAAGCACGCGCGGTGCCAGCCATTGCAGCAGAGCCACCAGCATGGCCGGCGCCTGTACGCCCAGACGAAACATCAAAAACGCGCCCAGGCGACGCCGCCAGCGACCCGCGTCACCCGTCACGGGCGCCTGCGTATCAAGAAAGCCGGCCTGATAGAGTGCATGCAACACCCGCAGGCCCTGATCCTGCTCGGGGCCCGGGTTCAGCAACCCCAGTGCTTCATCCAGCGTCAGCTGGCCATCCAGTTGTTGCAGCCAGCTAAAAACACGTTCTCGACAGCGATAATGGGTATCACCCGCGACACGGGACAGCACAACCCAGCGGCCATCCCGTGCCTGCTGCACGCTGTGTTCAAGCTCGGGGTGCAATGCAAGGGGCACCGAGCTGAGCGCCAGATAATAGGGGTGCAAACCCAGTCCCGGATTCAGGGCGTCCATAGCCACCACTGCACCCTTAACCAGTCGATCAGGTGATGGAAGGCAATCCAGGCAAGCGGATTCCTGCCCACCTCTATTTTGGCCACGCCTTCCATGCCCGGCTGCAGCCCGCCGGCATCCGTCTCCAGCGTGGCTTCAGCCAGATAGGACTGTACATTCTGCGCCCGCACCGGCACGGGAAGAATTCGGGTCACCACTATGCCGATGTTCTGCTGCGGCAACGCCCGCAACTGCAACGCGCCGCGCTGTCCGGGCACCAGGAAGCGAATATCGGACTCGGCAACTTCCAGCAGGATACGGTACCCCTGCAGGGAGGATATTTCGTACAGCACGTCGCCCTGCTTGACGGGGGCATTGAGCCTGTAATTCAGGTCGCCCGAAATCAGGTGCCCGGCGAAGGGCGCGGATATCACTGCGCGCTGAACTTGCTCCTGCACGCGCTGCAACTGAATTTGTGATTGCTGCAGCCGCTCGCGCCAGACCAGGGCGCCGGCCAGTTCCCGACCCGCCAGGTCCTTGCGGTATTGTTGCTGAAACTCATCAATCTCTGCCTCAAGCTTTTGACCGGCCAGCACCAGGTCCCGGGTATCCAGCTGCATGATGGCGGCCCCCTGCTCTACCTGGTCGCCGGCGCGGAAATGTACCTCACCGACAAAGCCATCAAAGGGCGCCACCACCGCATGCTGTTCTTCACCTTCCAGGGTGGCCGCAGTACTGAGGCGATACTCAAGCGGAATGGTGCCAATGACCACCACCAGTAACGCTGCCAGCGCAACCCTGTACCGGGTCTTTCGCCACCAGGCAATGGGGGCGCGACGCTGAGCTACGACGTCATTCTCACGCGTCAGCAAGGAGAGCAAAGTAAGCTGTTTGCGTTGGGAAGCTGTCAGGGCAGGAACAGCCCCCGCATCGGCGCTACAACAAAAGAGCACCAGCGTACGATCCGCTCCATGCCCCGCCGCCAGGATCACACCGCTGTGCCTGCGACCGGCCAATATACCCTGGTAATCGGCCAGGTCGCCGGGATTCGGGGCGCAGGCAAACACGCCGTCGCACTCGGCCGGGCTTAGCGAGGCGGGCACCGATTCACCCAGGGCATGCCCCTCGCCTTGAGTCACCAGGTGGCAGTCCAGCCCCCAGTGGTGCTGTGCAAAAAGGGCTGCCTTTTCCAGCGCGCGCAGGGAACTTGTCACTGACGCTTGCGCCGGTAACGGGTGCCGGGTGTTATCCAGATAATCGAACAGCAGATCTGGCGCCCCGACCTGCTCGCCTCCAGGCTGCGATAGCTGCTCGAGCCATTCGCAGGCCCATGCCAGCAAACGCTGGAAGCTCGCAGGCCTGGCGTCAGCTTCAAGCACGAAAACGAGAATGCCAAGGCCCGACTGCAGGGGCTGCGCCATCACAGCACATGCTTTATTTGCGATCTGAAACTGTGACTGGGTAAGGGCCTGCTGCCTGTTTGCCAGGCGGGCGATATCCTTTACATCCTCCGCCAGCTGCACCTGTTCCGGCCAGCAGGCAAGCGTACCTAGCTGCGTATCAAGCCAGAAGCCACGGCGCACGGACGGCAGCATGCTGCACATCCAGCTAAGCCTGCGGCCATTGAGGGTTTTATCCATGTATCCCCGGGCAGATGCTGATGGGCTGGAAGTATTGCGCGCTGCCGTTCAGGCTATAGATGGGGTGAACGTCAGCGGAGCCGAAACACTATCCCATCGACCATGGCACGGGTCAATCCGTCAAGCACAAAGCTCCGCTGCAGCACGACGATACTGTTCGACAATAGTCAACACCTTAACCCTTCAAATAGTGCTGTTTTCCCGGTCCAAATCATTAAGCTTTACTATAGGCTCAGGCCGGCATCGCCGGTCATTACACGGAACTTCCCCCCGGCTTTCAGGCCTCACTCAGGCCGTATTTCTTGATCTTGCGGTGCAGTGTCGAGCGGCTGATGCCCAGCGCCTCGGCTGCCCGCAACACCACCCAGCGGTGCTGCTGCAGGGCATTCAGTATTTGCGCCGCCTCGTCGTCCTGCCCCACGGCTGCGGCATCCGCACCAAGGGAAACCAGCCGTTGCGGCGGCAAGGTGGTGGCATCCGACGCCGTACTGGCCGGCTCCGCCACCCGGTCGCAAGATTCCGGCTCGCCCGGGGCCGGCGGGAACACCTCATCCGGCAGGTCGGTGATGCGCACTGCACGACCGTCGCACATGCACAGTGCGAACTGCAGTGCGTTCTTGAGCTGACGGATATTACCGGGCCAGTGGTAGCGGCCCAGCACCTGCAGTGCCTTGTCATCCAGTACGATCGCATCGGTTTCGCGCAATTGCCCAAAGACCTTCTCGATCAGATCCAGCCGGTCCTGACGTTCACGCAGTGCCAGCAGACCAATGCGAACACCGCTGATGCGGTAATACAGGTCCTCGCGAAATTCACCCTCGGCCACCGCCCCGGCGAGATCCCGGTGGGTGGCACAGATGACATGCAGATCAATGGCCACCGGCTTCACCTGGCCCAGGGGGGTAATCTCCCGTTCGGCCAGCACCCGCAGCAGGCGAGCCTGCAACATCAGCGGCATATCGCCGATTTCATCCAGAAACAGCGTGCCGCCATTACTGGCCTCGATCTTGCCAACCTTGCCGCCCTTGAGGCCACCGGTAAAGGTGCCGGCACTGTAGCCAAACAGCTCGCTTTCAATCAGGGATTCGGGAATGGCGGCGCAGTTGAGCGTAACAAAAGGCTTGTCCTGACGGGCGCTGCTGTCGTGAATGGCCCGGGCCCAGACTTCCTTGCCGGTACCGGTTTCGCCCTGCAACAGAATACAGATATCCCGGTTCAGCACCCGGTGGCAGATATCGGCATTGCGTTGCAGGGTCGGATCCGTGCCCGCAGCACGGTAGAGCGCAGAGTCAAGAGTCGGTCTGGCCACTGAACCCGCCGGTGCTGGCGCCGACACGGCGGGCCGATGCGCTTCGCCGGTCAGTCGCATCAGCCAGCCACCATTGCTCTTGCCCTGTTGCAACGACCAGGGGGCTCGCTGCACGTCTTCCAGACTGGCGCCCGTCAGGGCCGCGAGCCCCTGCCCCACGATCAGGCAGCGCTCGAGTACCCCCAGCTGCAGCAGGGCCGCCGAGGTCGCACCCAGGATCCAGCCGGAGTCATTCACCGCCAGCAACGCATTGGACTGGCCGGCATCCACCAGGGGCGAGCTTACCAGAGCCAGTAAATGATGCCGGGTAAAGGCATAACGAAACATGGAGGCTTCGATCTGATCGGCGGTGTCGCACACCAGGTTCAGGGCCAGGCCCTGACCGATCTTGTCACCCTGGGCATAGGTCGAGATGTCCAGTGTGCCGATAATGTCGCCATCGGGTGCAATGAGCGGTGCTGTGGAGCAACTGAAGCGCTGCAGTTCGCGGCCAAAATGCTCGCCGGCGTAGACGGTCAACGCTTCCCCGGTGGCCAGGCAGGTCCCCAGGCCATTAGTACCCACCAGGTTCTCACTCCAGACGGTGCCGATACTCAGGCCCTTTTCGGCCAGTTCCTGGCCCCGGTTTGAGTCGATGTACTCACGCAGGACAATACCGTTGGCATCGCTGACGAGCACG
>JBFGZM010000326.1:0-4238 GCA_041586815.1 Marinobacterium sp.
ATCCAGCACATCCAGGTAGAGCGTATCGCCAAGATCCGACTGCAGCATGAAGCCGTGGGTCAGGTCACAGGCATGAATGCGCGGCACATGGATATTCAGCGGCGCCCAGGCCCGGGCGACCGCCACAAACTGGCCCGTGTCTTCGGTTTCGGGCGGCGCATCCACGGCGACCCAGGTGAGATTGTGGCTGTGAACCCGGAAGTAACGTCGAAAACTGGCGTCTCCACTTACCGGTGTCAGGCGCCAGTCTGGCGCCAGATCCACCCCCAACTGCTGAAAAGCCCGCTCCACCCACGCTGTCAATTCGACCTGACGCTGATCCATACTGGGAATCCTCTAGCACTGTCTCTTGCGAATGATTTATCATTCCATGTTTGGATTTAGGCTGGCACTCATTTGAGGGTGCCACAGAGCCTCCTATGGTACCGGTGTTTGGCAAGAAACAGGACCCCGTGCTCACAGGCTTGCAACTGGATGTGACTGAATGCCTTTCTTAAGACGCTCTGCTTATAAACTCTCGCTGGCGATTTCATCCGCCTTGTTTGCACAGGTTGCTGCCGCCCAGGCCACAGAGGCCACGGGCTGGGACTGTACCCAGACGGCACAGGGTCAGTGGGAATGCGGCGCCGGCGCCGCTGACACCAGCGTACCGGCCACGGCGCCGGCGATCACCCGCTCCCCTGCGGTGACGCCCTCCGACGCCCCGCCGGCCACACCGTTGAGTGCCGACAGGGCCCCACCGGCGGTAACGCCCGACACCCGGACGCCGTCTCCGGCCGCCCCGGATTCGGCGCCTTCGCGCCTCGCCGCTCCCGAGCCCGCAAAAATTGCGACGCCTGTTGCGCCCGCAGCGCCCGTTGTGCCCAGCGCACCCACAGCGGCGGATGCGGCACAGGCACAGCTACAGACCGACAACCCCTATGCCCACCTCGACTGGTATCCCTATGCGCCAGGCGAGCACAGCGGCCTGTGCCGGGGCCGCTATATCGAGCCGGAGATGGACATCGCCGATGGCGACACGCCGTTCAACCTGCAACGCGTGCTGATCGCCGCAGCCAGCTCCCAGAGCGAGCTGGGCGGTCTGACCCAGCTCGAAGGCGGTGTGCAGGTCAACCAGGGCGGACGGCAACTCAGCAGCGCCTACGCCGAGTATGACCAGTTTACCCAGCTGGTGCGCCTTGAGGGCGATGTACGCTACCGGGAACGCGGCATGCTGCTGGTGAGCGATGCCGCCCAGACCAACCTGAACAACCTGGAAACCATTTTCTCCCAGTCGGAATATGTCCTGCACCCGCAGCATATCCGTGGTAACGCCGAGCGCATTCTGCGCCTGGAAGATGGCCGTATCCGCATCGAGGACGGCTCCTACACCCAGTGCGAGCCGGGCAACACCAGCTGGCAACTGGCTGCCGACAGTATCGTGCTGAACCCGAACACAGGTTTTGGTGAAGCCCGCGGCGCTGTACTGGAGGTTCTGGATGTACCCGTGTTCTACCTGCCGTACTTCTATTTCCCGATCGACGATCGCCGTGTTTCCGGTTTCCTCTACCCGGCGATCAGCTATTCCAGCAGCGAAGGCATCGACATCGCCGCGCCCTACTATTTCAATCTGGCGCCCAACTATGACGACACCTTTACGCCACGCCTGCTGAGTGAACGCGGGCTGATTCTGGAAAACGAATTCCGTTACATGAACAGCTGGTCCCAGACCGCGCTGAGCAACGCCATACTGATCGACGACGACAAGACCGGCGAAGACCGCTGGCTGCTGGGCGTCGACCACGAGGGTTCACCCTGGACAGGCTGGCAGAGTTACATCGACTACACCGCGGTCAGCGATGTCGATTACTTCGATGATCTGGATCCGACCAACCTCGATATCAGCTACGCCAGCCACCTCAACAAGCTCGGCGAACTGCGCTATGACACCCAGGACTGGAGCTTCATTGCCCGCACCCATGCTTACCAGTCCCTCAGCAGCAACGAAAAGTCGCCCTACCGTCGCCTGCCCCAGTTCCTGTTTGAGGGCCGTGTACCGGAGCTGCCGGCCGGGCTCGAAGCCGATTACCAGGCCGAGTACGTGCGCTTTGATCGTGACAGCAGTGACCCGCTGCTCAGTCTGGCGGACAAGGTACAGGGGGATCGTGTCCATCTGAGCCCCGGAATCAGCCTGCCGCTGGAACGCAGCTGGGGTTACGTCCAGCCGGAGCTTAAGCTGTGGAGCACCCAGTACCAGCTCGACGACCAGCTGGCCGGCCTCGACGAGAACCCCAGTATCAACACGCTGATCGCCAGCGTCGATTCAGGGCTGACTTTCGAGCGCCAGGCCAATTTCGACGACCGCAGCTATACCCAGACCCTGGAGCCGCGCCTGTTCTACCTCTATGTTCCCGAGGAAGACCAAAGCGACATCCCGGCGTTTGATACCGCCGAACTGGATTTCCGTTACGACAGCCTGTTCCGCACCAACCGCTTCAGTGGCCGGGACCGCATTGGTGATGCCAATCAGCTCAGCCTGGGGCTGGCCAGCAAGTTCTACGACGACACCGGCCGCGAACGCTTCGGCGTGGCACTTGGCCAGGCCTACTACTTCGATGATCGCACCGTACAGCTCGAAAGTACGACGCCTGCGGACACCGAGAGCGTATCCAACTTCGCCACCAAGATCGACTGGTCCCTGACGCAGGATCTGCGTTTCAGCCACGACAGCGAACTGGACAAGGACAGCCTGGATGCCGTGGGGCAGAACTATCGCCTGACCTTCTCGCCCAGCGACGACCGCCTCATCTACGCCAGCTACCGCGACCTTGAGACCGAACGTCAGCAGGCCGACTTCGGTCTGCGCTGGCCCCTCAACGACCAGTGGAACCTGCTGGGCCGCTGGCGCGAAGACCTGATGAACGGCGAAACCCTTGACGCCCTGCTGGGCGTGGAATACAAGGACTGCTGCTGGAAGGTACGTCTGGGCGTGCGTGAATGGGTACGCGACAATGACGACACCCGCATCACGGATCAGGCGGTGATGCTGCAGTTCGTACTGCGCGGCCTGGGCTCTGTCGGCGACGACGACACCACCCTGTTTATTAGAGAAATTACCGGATTTAACGAGGATAAGGATGAAGAGTTTTAAGCAATCCCTGCGCCGCTGCGTGCTGCCGCTGCTGTCCGTGACACTGCTCAGCGCCAGCGCCCAGGCCGAAGTGGTAATGCTCGACCGCATCGTTGCCATCGTTAACGACGACGTCATCATGCAGAGCGAGCTGGAAAGCCGTACCGCGGTCATTCGTGCCCAGCTGAGTGCCAATCAGACCCGCCTGCCGTCCGAGGAAATCCTCAACCGCCAGGTGCTCGACCGTTTGATCATCGACAGCATCCAGCTGCAGATCGCACAGCAGCAGGGCCTGAAAATCTCTGACCGCCAGCTCAACGAAACCCTTGAGCAGGTGGCCAGCCGCAATGGCATGACCCTGGCGCAGTTCCGTGAGGCCCTGATTGCCGAAGGCCAGGACTACAATTCGGCCCGTGAGCAGATCCGCGACGAGCTGCTGCTGACACAGGTCCAGCAAAGCAGCGTCAATCGCCGTATTCGCGTGTCCGAGCAGGAAGTGCAGAATTTCCTCGCCTCCGAACAGGGCAAGAGCGCCATCAGCCCGGACTACCTGCTCAGCAACATCCTGATTGCCATCCCCGAGCAGGCCACACCCAACATGCTGAACCAGGCCGAGCGCAAGGCGCTGGATATCTACCAGCAGCTGCGCAATGGTGCCGACTTTGCCGAAACCGCCGTCGCCAGCTCCAATGCCCAGAACGCTCTCAACGGCGGCGACCTTGGCTGGCGCAAGGCCTCGGAGCTGCCGGAGGTGGTCGCCACCATCGCCGGCACCCTGGCACCGGGCGAGTTCAGCAAGCCGGTCAAGACTTCGTCGGGCTACATCATCGTGCAGCTGCGTGAGAAGCGCGGCGGACAATCCGCCCTCGTGGAGCAGACCCTGGTAAGCCACATCCTGCTCAAGCCGACTGAAATCCGCAACGAAGCCCAGACCCGCAGCCGCATCGAGGAACTCTCGGTACGCCTGCGCAATGGCGAGCCCTTTGATCAGCTGGCCCGCCAGTACAGCGATGATACCGCCAGCGGTTCGCTGGGCGGTGACCTGAGCTGGACCCAGGACGGCCAGATGGTGCCTGAGTTCGAACAGGTAATGAAAAGCACCGCCACCGGCCAGGTCAGCACTCCCTTC
>JBFGZM010000327.1:0-4228 GCA_041586815.1 Marinobacterium sp.
CGCCTGGGCGCGGGCGGCGCGCTGCTGCGAGCGCAGCGCAAAGGCGTCCTGATCGGCACGGCTGATGCCGAACTGTTCGGCGACGTTTTCACCGGTTTCCGGCATCGAATCGACGCCGTACGCGGTTTTCATTTTCGGGTTGATGAAACGCCAGCCGATGGTGGTGTCGTGCACCTCGTTGCTGCGCGAGAAGGCGGAAGTGGCCTTGGGCATCACGAAGGGCGCGCGGGTCATGCTTTCGGTGCCGCCGGCAATCATCAGGTCCGCCTCACCGGCCTTGATGGCGCGGGCGGCCATCAGGATCGCATCCATGCCGGAGCCACAGAGGCGGTTGATGGTGGTGCCGGTCACCCCGGTGGGATAGCCCGCCAGCAGCGACGACATGCGCGCCACGTTGCGGTTGTCTTCCCCGGCCTGGTTGGCACAGCCGAAGATCACGTCGTCGATGGCGCTCGGGTCGAGCCCGGGATTGCGCTCCAGCAGCGCCTTGAGCGGCACGGCGCCAAGGTCGTCCGGGCGCACGCTGGCGAGGGCACCGCCAAAACGGCCGATGGGGGTGCGTACATAGTCACAAATATAGGCAACGGTCATGACGGTTTCCTTATTGGCCAGCATGGGCTTTGGCGGTGCGCTCGTTCAGGGCGCGCAGGGCGTCGAGCTCGGTTGCATTCGGCGCCGGTGTTTCAACCACCTGGTCGGCAAAGCGTATCGCCCAGCCGGTGTTTTCGATGATCTGCTCGCGGGTCACGCCCGGGTGAATGGACGTGACGATGAACTCCTTGGTCCGGGGGTCAGTCTCCATGATGCACAGGTCCGTGGTCAGGCGGCTGGGGCCCTTGGTCTTGACACCGAGTGCTTCACGCTCTTTGCCGGTCTTGCCGTGGCCAAGGGAGGTCATGAAGTCGATGTTGTCGACAAAGCCGCGGGCCGACTGCTTCATGACGATAAAGATTTCGCCGCAGGAGGTGGCGATCTCGGGTGCGCCGCCACCGCCTGGCAGACGTACCTTCGGATCGTTGTAGTCGCCACCCACCACGGTGGTATTGAGATTGCCATATTTATCGAGCTGGGCCGCGCCCAGGAAACCGACGGAGATGCGCCCACCCTGCAGCCAGTAGCGGAACATTTCCGGCACCGCCACGGTGGTGACAGCGGTATCGCACAGCTCACCATCGCCGATGGAAAGCGGAAGGACATCGGGCTTGGTGCCGATGGTGCCGGACTCGTAGATCAGGGTGACACCGGGGGCATGGGTCAGGCGGGCCAGGTTGCAGGCCGCGGATGGCATGCCGATGCCCACGAAGCAGACATCATCATTACGGATTGCACGGGCCGCGGCCACGGTCATCATTTCGGTTGGCGTGTAATTCATTGCAGGGCTCCTGTTACTGCTCGGCCGGGGTAAAGACGACGCGGTCAGCGAAGGCTTCCGGCCCCTGATTCATTACGTTGTCCTGCATCCAGGCCTGGAAGGTTTCACGCTCGCTGGCAATCGGATCCCAGGCCTTGTAAAAGGCGTTGTCGCGTTCGTAATAGCCCTTGGCATAGGAGGGGTGGGCGCCGCCCGGAACCTTGACGACCGCCTTGAGGGTCCAGTTCGGCAGCACGCAGGCGTTGGGGTGTACATCGTCGAAGTTGTCGACGATCTCTTCCACCGTGACGATGGCGCGCTTGGCCGCCAGTACGGCCTCCTTCTGTACGCCGACGATACCCTCGATCAGCACGTCACCGTTGCGGTTGGCTTTCTGGGCGTGGATCACGGTGACATCCGGGCGGATGGACGGAACCGAGGCCAGGCGTTCGCCGGTGAAGGGGCATTCGATAAAGCGAATGTTGGGGTTTACTTCGGCAAGGCCGGCACCCAGGTAGCCGCGAAAGACCGCGCAGGGCAGGCCGGCGGCGCCGGCTTCATAGGCATTGGCCATGGCGGCGTGGCTGTGTTCTTCGATCTCGAGCTTGTGGGGCCAGCTCTTCTCGTAGGCATCGCGAAACCGGCGCAAGGATCCGACACCGGGGTTGCCGCCCCAGGAAAAAATCATCTTCCTGACACAACCCATGCCGATCAGCTGATCGTAGATCAGGTCCGGCGTCATGCGTACCAGGGTCAGGTCCTTGCGCTGCTGGCGGATGATTTCGTGTCCGGCGGCGTAGGGAATCAGGTGGGTAAAGCCTTCCAGGGCAACGACATCGCCATCAAAAACGTTTTCGGCGATCGCTTCTTTTAACGATACAAATTGAGTCATGGAAAGTCCTTCGTGAATCGACAGCAGATGTTTTTACCGCCGGGGCCTGCAGCCCCGGCGGCGCCTGTGCCCTGATCAGGCGGGGCGCAGGCCCAGCAGGGCACGGGCCTCGGCGGGAGTGGCTACGGTACGATCATGCTCGATGACCATGCCGGCCAGGCGCTCCACCAGGTGAGCGTTGCTTTTCGCCAGGGTGTTTTTGTCAAAGCGCACGTTGTCTTCCAGGCCCGTGCGCACATGGCCGCCCAGCTCCAGTGCCCACTTGTTCAGCTCGAGCTGGTACTTGCCGATGCCGGCGGCGGTCCAGGTGCCACCGGGGCAGACCTTTTCGTACTGCCTGATCATGAACTCCAGCACTTCCCGGTTGGCCGGAATGGCATTGGGAATGGACATCACGAACTGCAGGTGCACCGGCGCCTTGATCAGGCCGCGTTCCACCAGCTTGGCGGTATTGAACACCATCGACAGGTCGAAGGCTTCGATCTCGGGCTTGATATCGTATTTCAGCATGCGTTCGGCCAGATCATCGATCAGTGCCGCCGAGTTGCCATAGATGATGGGGCCGAAGTTGACCGAGCCTGTCGCCAGGGAGGCCATGTCGGGCTTGAGATGCAGCATGCCGCCACGCTCGTTGCCCGCACCGCTGCGCCCGCCGGTGGAAAACTGAATGATCATGCCGGGGCAGTGCTTGCGGATCCCGTCCTGGACTTCTGCGAAACGCTCCGGGTTGGACGAGGGGGTACCATCGTCATTGCGCACGTGCAGGTGCACCAGGGTGGCACCTGCCTCGAAGGCCTCATGGGTCGATTCGATCTGCTCGGACGGCGTAACGGGCACCGCCGGATTATTGGCTTTCTGCGGCAGGGAACCGGTAATGGCAACGCTGATAATGCAGGGCTTGGTCATGGCTGTAACTCTTTTTCAGATATTAAAGAACACAGTTTCCTGTGGCCCCTGCATGTGGATATCGAAACGGTACTCCACACCGGTGGAGGTTGCGTGGCGCGTTGCAATCAGGGTGTCGCGACGGGCGGCCTCCACCTTGTTCAGTGCCGGGTCCTCGGCATTGAGGGAAGCCTCGTCGCTGAAGTAAAGGCGGGTGTAGGCGTGATTCGGCAGGCCGCGCATAAACACCATCACCGAGATGTACGGTGCCCGGCGATCCTGCGCTGCGCCTGGCTTGATGGTATCAAAGCGAAAGCTGTTGTCCGCCGTGGTGCCGGTGCCCGCGCGGCCAAAGCCCTTGAAGTTCGGGTCCAGCGGGCGGGACTGGCGGGCATCGTTGGGGTGATTGAAACGCCCGGCGGCATTGGCCTGCCACAGCTCGATCATGGCGTCGTTGATGGGCTGGCCCTGGCCATCGAAGACCCGGCCGACAATGCGGATGCGCTCGCCCAGGGTCTGATCATTGGCCATCTGGCCGGTAGCGACCTGGGTATGGGGGTAGTGGTACTGCTCGGCGGTCAGGCCATAGGCGAAGTAGGGGCCTACGGTCTGGGACGGTGTCTGTTTCAGTGACATGAATCAGTCCTCCATTGGGGTGGCATTCAGGCCACGCAGAACGATGTCGAAGATATACCCCAGGGCAAAGCCTTCCTCGGTGACATCGATCGAGAAGTCGGCAATCATGCGCTCGCGTGCGCCTTCCGGCACCGATGCATAGATCGGATCCAGGGCCAGCAGCGGATCACCCGGGAAGTACATCTGGGTGACCAGACGGGTGGCGATGGAGGGCCCGAACAGTGAAAAATGGATATGGTTCGGGCGCCAGGCGTTGGGGTGGTTACCCCAGGGGTAGGCGCCGGGCTTGACGGTGTAAAAGCGGTAACAGCCGTTGGCGTCGGTCAGGCAGCGGCCGGAGCCGAGAAAATTGGGGTCCAGTGGTGCGTCATGCTGATCGGCCTTGTGCACGTAGCGGCCGGCGGCGTTGGCCTGCCAGACCTCCACCAGGGTATTGGCCACCGGATTGCCGTTTTCGTCCAGTA
>JBFGZM010000328.1:0-4226 GCA_041586815.1 Marinobacterium sp.
CGCAGCGCCGCCAGAGTATCGGCGGTCTCGCCGGACTGGGAAATGCTGACGAAGAGCGTGCCCTTGGGCAGCACCACCTTGCGGTAGCGGAATTCGCTGGCCACTTCGACCATGCAGGGAATGCCCGCCAGGTCCTCGATCCAGTACTTGGCGATCAGACCCGCATGATAGCTGGTGCCGCAGGCCACGATCTGCACCTGTTTTACCTGATCAAAAATGGCCGGCGCGGTCACGCCAAAGGCTTCTTCCAGCACCCGGTTTTCACCCAGGCGCCCTTCCATGGCGGCATGCACGACGCGGGGCTGCTCGTAGATTTCCTTGAGCATGTAATGCTTGTACTCGCCCTTGTCGACACTGCCGGAACCGTGCTGGAACTGCAGCACCGGACGCTCGACGGACTCACCGGCGCTATCCCAGATTTCGATGCCAAGGCGGCGCAGGCGCGCCACATCACCCTCTTCCAGATAGATAAAGCGGTCAGTAACCTGCAGCAACGCCAGCGGGTCGGAACCGATGAAGTTCTCGCCGATACCCACGCCGATGACCAGCGGGCTGCCCTTGCGTGCCGTGATCAGCTCGCCGGGGTAGTCCTGGTGCATCACGCCCAAGGCAAAGGCCCCGTGCAGCTGGGCAACAGAATCGCGCACCGCATCCAGCACACTGACGCCGGCGCTAATGGCGCTGTCCAGCAGGTGGGCGATGACTTCGGTATCGGTATCGGAAGTGAATTCGTAACCCTTGGCGATCAGGTCGCGCTTGAGGCTTTCGTAGTTTTCGATAATGCCGTTGTGTACCACCGCAAGACGCGCGCCGGACATGTGCGGGTGGGCATTGTTTTCGGTGGGTTTGCCGTGGGTGGCCCAGCGCGTGTGGGCGATGCCCAGCTGGCCGTCCAGCGGAGTTTCGGCCAAAGCATCCCCCAGAGCCTGTACCTTGCCGGCGCGGCGCAGGCGGTTGATCTGACGGCCGTCCCACACCGTCATGCCGGCTGAGTCATAACCGCGGTATTCAAGCCGGCGCAGGCCTTCGAGCAGTATTTCCGATACCGGCCTTGCGGCGATAGCCCCTACGATTCCACACATGTTTCGATCCTTCCGTTAAAACGGGTACAGCTGATATAGCGAGTATTGATGACAGCAGGCCCATTCGGGCCCTGAAAACCTAGCTTTCGCGCTTGACCGGGCGCGGCCAGTTATCGAGGTTGCGCTGCTTGCCCCGGGCAACGGACAGCTGCGCATCGGCCACATCCCTGGTGATGGTGGAGCCGGCACCGACGGTTGCGCCTGCACCCACTTTCACCGGCGCTATCAGGGCACTGTTGGAACCGATAAAGGCGCCATCGCCGATCTCGGTCCGGGACTTGTTCACACCATCATAATTGCAGGTGATGGTACCGGCACCGACATTCACCTCACTGCCAATCAGCGCATCACCCACATAGCTCAGGTGGTTCACCTTGGAACCTTCGCCGATACGGGCCTTCTTGGTTTCAACGAAATTGCCCACCCTGACCCCGGCCGCCAGCTCCGTGCCCGGGCGCAGGCGCGCAAAGGGGCCGATATCGCAGTTCTCCTGCAGTGTCGCCTGATCGATTACGGAATTGGCCTTGATCTGGCAACCATCGCCGATCACCGCGTCCGTGATATGGCAGTTCGGGCCGATGCTGACATCGTTGCCAAGCACCACCCTGCCCTCGAACACGCAGTTGATATCAACCACCACATCAAAGCCTGCGCTCAGGCTGCCGCGCACATCCAGGCGTGACGGGTCCAGCAGGGTGACACCGTTGTGCATCAGGCGCTGCGCCTCGCGCAGCTGGTACCAGCGTTCCAGCTCCGCCTGCTGCAGACGGTTGTTCACGCCCTGCACTTCCTGCTCGTGCTCGGGCTGAATCGCCTCGATCAGCACACCCTGGTCAGCCGCCATTGCGATCACATCGGTCAGGTAATATTCACCCTGGGCGTTGTTGCTCGAAAGCCTCGGCAACCAGTCGGCCAGCAGCCTTGTCGGCAGCGCCAGAATGCCGGTATTGACCTCGCTCACCGCCCGCTGCGCCTCGGTTGCATCCTTGTGCTCGACAATGGCCAGCACCTGGCCGGCGTCATCACGGATAATGCGGCCATAGCCGGTGGGATCACCCAGGCGCACGGTAAGCAGCCCGAGCTTGTCCTGGCCGGCAATCTCGACCAGCTGGCGCAGGGTTTCGCTGCGGGTCAGCGGCACATCGCCGTACAGTACCAGGCTAATGCCTTCGGGTGTGGTACCGGCCAGCGCCTGGGCCACGGCATGACCGGTACCCAGCTGTTCGGCCTGGAGTGCGAACTCCAGCGCCTGGCCATCCAGGGCCTCACGTACCTGATCGGCGCCATGACCGACCACAACATGAATGCGGGGGGCATCCAGCTCCAGCGCGCTATCGATGACATGCTGCACCATTGGCTTGCCGCCAATACCGTGCAGCACCTTGGGTTTCTTCGACTTCATGCGGCTGCCCTGCCCGGCTGCCAGAATAATCACATCCAATGACATCGTTACGCTAACCCTGCGCGCTGCGCGTTTTATCCGGTTAAATGGAAACAAGAGGTGGTTGTTGCAGACTTTAGCTGATACAAAAGCAGATTCAATATAAGTTGTCAGTAAAATTTTGACAAAATGACCGAAGATATCTTTAGCCTGCTCGGCCTGGAGGAACGCGAGGTGCGCATTTACCGCGCCCTGTTAAGCCTTGGCCCCAGCGCCATCCGTACCGTAGCCGACAAGGCCGGCATCAATCGCGGCACGGCGTACGAGTGCCTCAAGAGCCTGCAGGGAAAGGGTGTCGTCACCTACCTGCCCAAGGGCAAGCGGCGCTACTTCTCGCCCCGCGATCCCGAGGTGCTGTTGCAAATGGCACAGGAACGTCAGGCATCGCTGGACAATGCAATCGGCCAGCTGCGCGGCAAGGTGATCCCGGAGCTCAACCACCTGAAACCCGACTTCAGCGCCGCCAATGTGCAGTTCTATGAAGGTGACGACGGTATCGAGTTCGTGCTGCGGGATATCCTGAACACCGTTTCAGGTCAGCCTGATGCGGCCTACTCGGTGTTTTCGTCCAAGCCCATCCGGCGTCACCTGTACCGCCCTTTCCCGACCTATACGGTGCAGCGCATTGCCCGGGGTATCCAGGTGCGGGTTATCGCCATTGGTGAAGGGGGCGAGGATGCCGAGCTGTCGCAACGCAAATGGATTCGTACCGAAGGCCCCGTGGATGCGGCCTATATCGCCATCTACCCGCCCAAGGTCGCGATCATCTCGCTGGCATCGGAGAACTACCCCACCGCTGTGGTGATCGACTCGCGGGAAGTGTCCGCCGCACAGAAGATCGTGTTCGATACCCTGTGGGGGTTGCTGTGAGATGTGAGGGGAAAGGTACAAGGTGAAAGGGGGTCGTGATTCGTGATTCGTGATTCGTGATTCGTGATTCGTGATTCGTGATTCGTGATTCGTGATTCGTGATTCGTGATCAGCGTCCAGGTTACGCCTGCCAATGAGCAATCACTGTTTACCAGTCAGTTCATGCCAGCCGTAAGCTTAAAGCTGCCAGCTTACAGCTCATGGCTTACGGCTTACCAATACCGAATAACCTGTAACAACGTCGCTCCTGCGCATCCATGCGCCCGCGACGTACCGTTCATCCTGAACATAAAAAAGGCAGCCATCAGGCTGCCTTTTTAATCGAGATCAGATCGCGGGATCAGTGTTTGCCACCTTTCTTGCGAATCTGCTGCAGTGTGCGGAGCTGCGCAGCAGCTTCCGCCAGCTGCGTGGCCGCCCGCGAGTATTCAAACTCGGCGGATTTGTCAGCCATCTCCTGCTGTGCATGTGTCTGTGCCTCGAGCGCCGCGGCTTCATTCAGATCATGGGCACGCAGCGCGGTGTCTGCGAGCACGATAACCTTGTGCGCCTGCACTTCGAGAAAGCCGCCGGATACGTAAAATACGTCTTCCTCGCCGCCCTGCTTGCGCAGCTCGATAGGGCCTGGTTTCAGTTCCGTCAGAAGCGGAGCGTGACCCGGGTAAATACCCAGGTCACCCAGGCTACCTGTCACCGATACGAACTCGATCAGGCCGGAGAAAACTTCGCCCTCGGCACTCACGATATCGCAATGAACAGTCATAGCCATGCTTGTTACCTCTTAAAGGTTTCCGACCAGAACCTTACAGGTTCTTGGCTTTCTCAACCGCTTC
>JBFGZM010000329.1:0-4211 GCA_041586815.1 Marinobacterium sp.
CCCGCTACCAATCACCAATCACCAATTACGAATAACGGCTCTTTAGCCTCCAGCCCAGCATGGGCCACAAAGAGTTGGCCCCGCAGAAGCGGGGCCGGTGCCAATCAACAATCACTCGTAAAACCATGTGCATCTTTACTTGGGTTTAAGGGTGGTTTGCCTCCTTGGGTTTCAGATTGATGGCTCTTGGCTCTTGGCTCTTGGCTCTTTAGCCTTTGACCTTGCCCCTTTTACTTTTACTTTTACTTTTACTTGCCCCTTTCAGCTTTTCCCGTGCCCTTCGCCCTAGCTCAGTGGCCAGGGCAGCTGCACCACTTCCTGCAGCAGGCCGCGGGGCATATCCAGCACCATGAGGTGGGACAGCACCACCAGAAAGGCCAGGGCCGCACCGGTGAGCGATAGTGTTTTTATCACCGAGGTGCGGGCCTTGAGCAGCAGGAAGATGACGAAAAACAGCCCAATGGCGATCAGGTAGCCAAACAGGTAGCAGCCCAGTACCAGCCCCGTGAGCCAGTAGACATAATGCGGCAGGCTGGTGATGCTGGTGTCGGTGTTGTAACCGGCTTCCACTTCGTTGTCGAAGTTCACCGCATCGTCCTGCTTGCCACGCAGCAGCTTGAACAGCACGATCAGGGACATGGCGAGCATGACCGCACAGAGCCCTGCCGTGAAGACACCACCGAGGAACGAGTGCTGCAGGGCGTCGTAAAGACCATAGCCAAACATAGCGACCACGGCGATGGCGAAGACGATCTGCGGGCGCAGGTTTGTTGCCCGGAGGCGGAGCGGTTCAGCGTTTTCTGTGTCCCTGGTTGCGCTGTCTTCCTGCTTGTCACCGGGCTTGGAACGCACGGCGAAGTAGATCGACAGCACGGTAATGGCGGCAATAATCATCACGCCGGGCTTGGTCAGGAAGGACCATCCATCGAACTGCACCGCCTGGTACAGGTAGGTTTCCATGCCGCCGGCCAGCACGAAGCCGATCAGGAAGGCAGGGCGAGGCCAGTCAAAGCGTTTCATCAGCACGCCCAGAACGCCAATCGCCAGCAGGGCGACCAGGTCGCCAAGGCTGCGGGTGGCCTGGAAGGCAGCAAAGCAGATGACCATCAGCATGAAGGGCGCCATGAGCGCGTAGGGAATCAGCGTCAGGCGCGCAACCCATTTGGACATCAGCAGGCAGGAGCCGGCGCCGATGACGTTCGCCAGAGCCAGAGACCAGACGATGGTGTAGGTCGTACTCAGTTCTGCGCCCACCATGGCGGGGCCAGGTTCCAGGCCGATCAGAACCATGCCGCCGAGGAAGACCGCCATGCTGCCCGAACCCGGGATGCCGAACAGCAGGGTCGGAATCAGGCCGCCGCCTTCCTTGGCATTGTTGGCGGATTCGGGGGCAATAACGCCACGGACGTCGCCCTTGCCGAATTCAGGCTTGTCTTTGGCTTTGGTGGTTTGTACGGCATGGCCATAGGCGATCCAGTCCACTACGCTGCCGCCAAGGCCCGGCAGAGCGCCGATCAGAGTGCCGAGGACGGCGCAGCGAATCGACAGCCATTTGTGCCTGATCACATCCTTGAAGCCTTCAACCCAGCCACTGCCCAGGGCGGCGGCTTCGGCGATGGCGCGATTCTGGCGCAGCAGGTCGATGATTTCCGGAATGGCAAAAATGCCCAGACCGACGACAACCAGCGGGATGCCATCCATCAGATAGGTGCTGTCGAAAGACATACGGTACTCGCCGGTGGCGGGCGCGGCCCCAAGGCTGCCCAGCAGCAGGCCGATACCGCAGGCGCTGATGCCTTTCACCAGACTGTTGCCGGCCAGCACGCCCACCATGCTCAGGCCCAGCAGGGTGAGCATGAACAGTTCGGCCGAGCCGAAGGCCAGAATCAGCGGGCGGGCAATCAGCACGAACACCGTCAGCATCAGGGCGCCAAAAAGCCCGCCGAACAGCGAGGCGGTAAAGGCGGCGGCGAGGGCGCGAGCGGCGTGGCCGCGTTTGGCCATCGGGAAGCCATCCAGCACCGTCGCCTGGGAGGCGCTGGAGCCGGGGATGCCCATCAGCACCGAGGTAAAGGTGTCCGAGGTAGGAATGACCGCCACCAGACCGACCAGCATGGCCAGCGCGGAGATGGGATCCATTCCGTAGAGAAAGGGCAGCAGCAGGGACAGGCCTGCGATGCCGCCAAGGCCTGGAAAGATACCGATCATCAGGCCGAGGAAGACACCGCCGGCCAGATAGAGAATATGTTGCATGCTGAGTACGGTCAGCAGCGATGTTATCAGAGTGTCGAGCATGGGAGTCACCACTGGGCAGGGTGCGAAAAGGGGCGGTTTTCACCGCCCCGGTGGGGCCGCTTATTCTTGTGCTTCAAGACCAGCGCTGTATTTGGAGTTGAGCCAGTCGATGACCCAGGTTTTGGCCGCATCATCCATGCTCACGGCTTCGGCGAACATCAGGCTGGCCTCATCGCCCACGGCCTGGTGGTAGTCGCCCAGAACATCCTGGGCCTTGTCCCTGAAGCCAGGTACGGCAATGGCCTTGGCGGCGGAGTCACGGTAGGCGGCAACGACGTCATCGGGTGTGCCCTTGGGCAGGAACAGGCCTTTCTGGGCGGCGTAGCCGGCCACGAAGAAGGATTTCCAGGCGCGGAAGCGTTCGCTGTCCGGCGTCTTGCCGTGCACCATTTCGTAGGCTTCAACAAAGTGCGGCAAATCCGGGAAGGACGGGTCACGCTGTATCTTGCCGTCCTTGCCCAGCACACCCCAGCTGAATAACGGCACCGCCTTGCCTTCGTCAACCAGAGGCTGCACCTTCTTGATATAGCCAGAGGTGGTCTGGTCATCGATATTGACTTCGCCCCGTTCGAACGCCAGGCGAGCTTCGCCACGGCCCTTCATGCCGAAGACAGCCTTGACGTCCAGCCCCAATACCTCAAAAGACAGCAGGGTAATCAGGTCAAGGCTGGTCGCACCCTGGCTGGCGTACTTGAGGTCGGCATCCTTGAGTTTCACAAGGTCGGCGACGTTCTTGACGCCCAGGTCCGAGCTTATGTAAACCACGCCGCCGGTGGGGGACGCCAGGATTGCGGTCCAGTCCTTGTATTCATACCGCACTCGTTTGTCGCCCAGAATGTAGGGGAACATGGTCGAGCCGGAAGAGGCAAAGATATCGCGGCCATCGGCCTTGGCGCGCAACTGGAACTGGTTGGCACCGCTGGTGGAGCCGCCGCCGGGGATGTTCTTGACCACAACCACGGGCTGGCCGGGCAGCTGTTCGCCGATCAGCGGGGCATAGAAACGGCCCCAGGTATCGGTGCCGCCGCCTTCCTTGAAGGGCATGGTCATTTCAATGCGGGCACCATTGAAGTCCGTCGCGAAGGTGGGGGCGGTTACGCTCAATGCGCTGGCACAGGCGATTGCCACGGCCAGTGGGCGAATGGCGCGGGTGGAGAGGCTGAGCCGGCTAAGGTTGGACTTTTTCATGGTAAGGGTCTCTTTTATTGTGATCCCGGCTCCTTGCAGAGCCGGGTTATGGGTGAATGTATGCCCCCAAGCTGTCATCAACCTGTCATGGGGGGCTTTTCGGAATTTTTTGCTCAGGAGGCTTTGGATCCCCGGGCTCCCGCCCAGATGAAGCTCGGTACAAACAGGTTTCCGCTGATCAGCTTGCGGGCGGTACGCACCACGCCAGCGCTGCGCACATCGATGCCCCTGGCGGCGGGCTGGATATCAAGCACGATTTCGATCTGCCCGCTGGGGTGCTCGATACGCAGCGTCGCGTCATCAAATACCCGGCCCAGCAATGGCGCTGCCACGGAGCCCGGCACCATGGCACAGGTACTGACGCAGATGGCCCCGGTCACGGCGTGACTGGCGTGGCAGTTGTCGGGTACGAAGTAGCGCGAGGTGATGCTGCCACCCTTGCGTGGTGCTGATACCAGGGACACCTTGGGAATGACCTTGCCGCTGGCATCGCCCAGCCCCATCTTCCAGGAGGCTGCAAGGCGGATGCTTTCGATGCGCGCCATCAGGTCGCTATCGGCGTCCAGCTCGGCCTTGGTTTCATGGCCGTTTTTACCCAGGGATTCGGCGGCGATGACCACCATGGGTACGGCGGCGTCGATGCAGGTAACCGGTACGCCGTCGATCAGATCCCAGGCGTTGCCGGTGGGCAGCAGGGCGCCGGTCTTGCTGCCGGCGACATCCAGGAA